>CABQNF010000077.1 GCA_902465465.1 uncultured Collinsella sp.
CCCCATCGAGCTCACCGGCCCCTCCGACTCCAAGGACGTGTTCCAGGCCTGCCGCGAGGGCGACAAGCTCGCGCTGGCCGCGGCCGATACCATGGCCGACTATCTCGGCCGTGCTCTGGCGCTTATTGCCAACGTGGTCGACCCCGAGATGTTCCTGATCGGTGGCGGTGCGTCTGCCTCGGCCGATGTCTACCTCGACAAGGTTCGCGAGCACTTTAAGCAATACGCGCTTTCTGCCTCGCGCGAGACGCCCATTAAGGTCGCTTCGCTCGGAAACGACGCCGGTATCATCGGCGCCGCCTACGTAGCCCTGCGCGCCGCCGGCAAATAGTCGGTGCAGGAGGGCTGGTGGTACAAGGGGGACAGCCTTGGCCCCCTTGTCTGCCCCAAAATATGCCGTGGCCCTTCCGTCTGCGAAGGCTCGGCATCGGCGTGCTACCATAGCTACGTCCAAGTACACATATCAAGTGGAGGATATCCATGGCAAACGTTCTTGTCTTTGGTCACCAGAACCCCGATAACGACGCCATCATGAGCGCCGTCGTCCTGTCCCAGCTGCTCAACCAGGTTGAGTATGCCGGCAACACCTACGAGGCTTGCGCTCTGGGCCAGCTTCCGGCCGAGTCCGCCAAGCTGCTCGCCGACGCCGGCATTGCCGAGCCCCGCGTGATCGAGTCCGTCGAGGCCGGCCAGCTCGTCGTCCTCACCGATCACAACGAGTCCGCCCAGTCCGTCGCCGGCCTTAAGGACGCTACGGTCTTTGGTGTTGTCGACCATCACCGCATCGGCGACTTCGAGACCGCCGGCCCGCTGCACTACATCTGCCTGCCTTGGGGCTCCAGCTGCACCATCGTCACCAAGCTCGCCGGCGTGCTCGGCGTTGAGCTTTCCGACGTCCAGGCTAGGCTGCTGCTCTCGGCCATGATGACCGACACGCTCATGCTCAAGAGCCCCACCACCACCGATGTCGACCGCGCCGTCGCCGCCAAGCTCGGCGAGCAGGTGGGCGTCGACCCGGTCAAGTTTGGCATGGAGGTCTTCCTCACCCGTCCGTCCGGCTCCTTCACCGCAGCCGAGATGGTCGGCAACGACATCAAAATGTTCGAGCCCGCCGGCAAGAAGCTGCTCATCGGCCAGTACGAGACTGTCGACAAGACCCGCGCACTCGGCATGATCGACGAGATCCGCGAGGCCATGCGCGCCTACGCCGCCGAGAAGGGTGCCGACGGCATCGTCCTGTGCATCACCGACATCATGGAGGAGGGCTCGCAGGTCCTGCTCGAGGGCGAGACCGAGGCTGCTCAGAAGGGCCTGGGCATTGCCGACGAGCACGACGGCGTCTGGATGCCGGGCGTCCTCTCCCGTAAGAAGCAGGTCGCTGCCCCCATCATGGCCGCCTGCTAGGTTTAGTTGGCCAAACGCTACGACCGGATCGCGGACGCCCCGCGCTCCGGTCGTTTTTTGTGCACGGTGCCGCGTCGTCTCTTGGACAGGCGTGCCCGTGCCGTTGAACAAATAATGTTCAACCTGTGGTTCCGCTTTTCGGCCACGCCTGCGTGCTTGTCGTGCAGGGTAGGCTAGATGCAAGCGTAATACGTTAGAGCGCGGCGCCGCCACTTGGGCGGGCCGTGCTTTTTTAAGACGGGAGCTTTCCCGTGAAAGGAGCCGCCCATGGCAGCAACTGAGCAGCTGTTCAACGTTCGTGAGCGCAAGCGTTTTGAGCGCCACGACATCTGGGAGCGCATCGCCGAGAACGGCACGATTTCCGCCGCCGTCATGGTCCTCGCTGCCATCGCCGCCGTTATCTGCGCCAATACCGATGTCTACGAGGCCATCCATCACTTTTTGGAGACCCCACTGTATGTGGGCCTGGGCAACCTTACGGCCGGTCTCACCGTTGAGCTTTTCGTCAACGACTTCCTCATGGCGATTTTCTTTTTGCTGGTGGGCATTGAGCTTAAGTACGAGATGACAGTTGGCGAGCTCAAGAACCCGCGTCAGGCCATGCTTCCCATGCTGGCGGCCGTGGGCGGCGTCGTCGTTCCCGCCTGCATCTATCTGATCTTTAACCATGCCGGCGCGCACAACGGCTGGGCCATTCCCATGGCAACCGATATTGCCTTTGCGCTGGGCGTGCTGTCGCTTTTGGGCAATCGCGTGCCCAACGGCGTGCGCGTGTTCTTCTCGACGCTCGCCATCGCCGACGACCTCATTTCCATCGCCGCCATCGCCATCTTCTATGGTCAGAGCCCCAATCCGTTTTGGTTGGGCGCCGCCGCGCTTGTGACCTGCGCGCTCGTGTGGCTCAACAAGACGCAGCATTACCGCCTTGCCCCGTACTCGGTGCTGGGCCTGCTGCTGTGGTTCTGCATGTTCAAGAGCGGCGTGCACGCTACGCTCGCCGGCGTCATCTTGGCCTTTACCATCCCGGCCAAATGCGGCGTCAAGCTCGATAGCCTCACCGATTGGTTGGGCGAGTGTCTGCCGCTGCTCGATGACCGCTACGATGACGAGGCACACATCCTGGGCCAGCATGACTTTACCGTTTCGACCACCAAGGTCGAGCGCGTCATGCACCGCGTGACTCCGCCGCTCATCCGCATGGAGCGTCTGATCTCCACGCCGGTCAACTTTGTGATTCTGCCGATCTTTGCGTTCGTGAACGCACAGGTTCGCCTAGTGGGCGTGGACATGAGCACGCTTCTCACCGACCCGGTGACGCTCGGCGTGTACTTTGGCATGCTGCTGGGCAAGCCGATCGGTATCTTTGGCATGACGTTTGCCCTGGTCAAGCTCAAGATCTCCGAGCTGCCGCGCAATGTCAACTGGCACATGATTGCCGGTGTGGGCATTCTGGGCGGTATCGGCTTTACCATGTCGATCCTCATCAGCGGCCTTGCCTTCCCGACGGCCCAGTTTGAGGTTCTGGCCGCCAAGGCCGCTATTCTCGCCGGCTCTGTCACCGCGGCCGTACTTGGCATGATCTACATGAGTGTGATCTGCAAACATCCCGCGCCCAAGGACGAGTAAAAGCACATACAAGTTTGAAAACGCCGCCTGTGAACACCATCACAGACGGCGTTTTAGTCATTCGGGACGTTCTTAAATGACTAGGTTTATTCTACGGTGCCGTAGATGGCGCCCCAGCCGTGGGCGGCCAAGGCGGAATTGAGCTGGTCGCAAAGCGATTGGCGGTCGTAGTAGCCGGGCGGTAGCAGGTTGACGATTTCCATGAGATCGGGCGCCAGGTCCAAGATTTCGGCCTGTACGATCAGATCCAGGCGGTCGATGGCGTGACGGTCGTAAAATAGTCCGTCGACCAGGCGCTGCAGGTCGCCGAATTCTTCGGCCTGGAACGATCCGTACTCCATAGTGCCTCCTTGGGCGCTCCACGCCGGCATGCGCGGCGATTCGTAATTCATTGCGATGGACTTAATCTATCACGGCTTCATAACGTTGCGACGGTGGCGGTCTATACTTAGAAGAATTGCAACGTACCGCTTCGTGAAAGGTCGCACCCATGCAGACGATCTACCAGAAGATGGAAACCACCGAACTCGATGTCGCCATCGAGGCACTCAAGGCCGAGGTCGCCGAGGTCAAGGCCAAGGGCCTGGCGCTCGACATGGCCCGCGGCAAGCCGTCGCCCTCCCAGGTGGACATCTCGCGCCCCATGCTCGATATCCTCAACGCCGACGCCGATCTGCACGATGGCAACGTCGACTGCTCCAACTACGGCTGCTTCGAGGGCATTCCCTCGGCACGCAAGCTGGCAGGGGAGTTCCTGGGTTGCCCCGCCGAGCAGACGCTCGTGCTGGGCTCGTCGAGCTTGCTGATTGAGCACGATATCGCCGGTATGTTCTGGCGCTGCGGCTCGTGCGGCAGCGAGCCTTGGGAGGCTTACGAGGCAGCGCACGACGGCAAGAAGGTCAAGTTCCTGTGCCCGGTTCCCGGCTACGATCGCCACTTTGGCATCACCGCCGACTTGGGCATCGAGAACGTTCCCGTCGCGATGACCGACAACGGCCCCGACATGGACGAGATCGAGCGCCTCGTTGCCGCCGACGATTCCATCAAGGGCATCTGGTGCGTGCCCAAGTATTCCAACCCCACGGGTATCACCTTTAGCGAGGACACTGTGCGCCGCCTGGTCGAGATGCCCACGGCCGCGCCCGATTTCCGCATCTTCTGGGACAACGCCTACTGCGTGCACGACCTGTACGACGAGACCGACGAGCTCGCCAACATCTTCGATCTTGCCCGCACGGCGGGCACCGAGGACCGCGTGGTGGCATTCGCCTCGACGTCCAAGATCACTTTCCCGGGTGCCGGTATCGGCTTTATCGGTGCGAGCCCCGCGGTTATCGCGGAGTTCTCCAAGCGCCTGAAGGCCGGCCTCATCAGCGCCGATAAGCTCAACCAACTGCGTCACGTGCGTTTCCTTCCCACCATCGAGGCGGTCAAGGAGCACATGAAAAAGCATGCCGAGTTCTTGCGCCCGCGCTTTGAGGCCGTTGAGCGCAAGCTCACCGAGGGCCTGGGCGAGACGGGCTGCGCTACCTGGACGCATCCTCGCGGCGGCTACTTTGTGAGCTTTGATGGTCCCGAGGGCTCGGCCCAAAAGGTCGCCGCGCTCTGTGCCGACCTGGGCGTCAAGCTCACGCCGGCCGGTGCTACCTGGCCCTATGGCAAGGACCCGCGCGACACCAACATCCGCATCGCGCCGAGCTATCCCACGGTCGAGGACCTGGAGGCCGCGCTCGATGTGCTGGTGCTGGCCGTTAAGCTCGTCGCTGCCGAGCTTGCGCGTGCCGAGCGCGCCTAACGCGCGGCTTCCCGTACTATCCGCACTCTCGATACGTAAAGGAGCGTATACATGGATTTGGGTATTTCCACCAACCCCACGCCAGAGCTCTACACCATTAAGGTAACCGGCGAGATCGATATCTCTAACGCCGATAGCCTGCGCAATGCCATCGACCTGGCGCTCGAGCAGCCCACTGAGGCCGTTGAGCTCGATTTTGCCCAGGTGAGCTACATCGATTCGACGGGCATTGGCGTGCTCGTGGGCGCCGCGCACCACGCGGTCGACCACGGCAAGCGCTTTAGCTGCACCAATGTGCAGCCCCCGGTGATGCGCGTGGTCCAGCTGTTAGGTGTCGACCAGGAGATTTCGATCACCGCCGCATAATCTTTGCCCCCCAAAAGGGCGTGCCGTTTGGCATATGTTTGTGATGCGCTCGGACGTTTTGGCGTCCGGGCGCTATACTTGACCGAATGAATAGACGAGTTCCGGCCGAATGGCGCGGTGCGGGCTCGACTCACATCGAGCCTTGGAGGTATGTGTGTTTGGTATTGGAGAGGGTGAGCTCGCGATCATCGTGGTCTTCGGCTTTTTGCTGTTTGGCCCGGATAAGCTCCCGCAGATGGGCCGCACGATCGGCCGTGCCATCCGTCAGTTCCGCGAGACGCAGGAAAAGATGACGGCCGTTGTTCAGTCCGAGATTATCGATCCGGTGAGCGAGGCCGCATCGGCCCCGGTCAAGCCCAAGAAGGCTGCTGCGACCGACGACGATTCCGATGCGGACGAGGATGCCGCCG
>CABQNF010000078.1 GCA_902465465.1 uncultured Collinsella sp.
AATGCGATCGGGCTCGAGATAGAAAAAGGCCCCCGGTCGAAACCGGAGGCCTTCCAATCACCTAGAGCGCAAAAACAGGCGTGAGGGACTCACTGTCGACCGATCGTATTCGCATCACGCCACCACCAGTTGTTAAGAGACTTCATCGTGTTCTTCATGTCGGTGGCTCCTTTCGTGATGCCATGGCGCGGTCGCACCTAGTTGCTGTTGCGCTGCACTATAGCACAGCAAAGTGTGTGCGGGGAAATCTTTTTTGAAAAGATTTCAGGCGGGTTTCCCGCCGGTCAAAAGAGTGGGCTGAGCGGGCGAGAGGCTGCCATTGCTGCCTTGCCCGCTCAGCTAAGACGTTACTCCTTATTGCGACGGTAGAGGAAGTAACCGCCCGCGGAGATGACGGCAACGCCAGCGATGGCGAATGCGGCCACCATGCGGCCATCAAAACGATCGCCAGTGGTGGGCAGGCCGCCCTTGGTGTTCGTCTTGTTAGTGGTTACCGTGGTCGTGGTGTCGGACTTGCCAGGCTTCTCAGGCTTGGCGGCCGGCTGCTCGGGCTTAGCGGGCTGCTCGGGAGTGCCAGGCTGCTCAGGAGTGCCGGGCTGATCCGGGGTGACCGGATCGGTGGCAAGAGCATCCTTGGCGTAGGTGATGGACACCTTGAGGCCGTTGGTCTCGGTGTTCAGGTCGCTTGGGGTAAAGGGCTGGTCGAAGTTTTCGGCCTTCTGATAGGCGCGCATCTCCTGGAGCAGTGCCTTGCACTTCTTGTAGGTGTTCTCGGTAGCAGCCTTGCCGGCCTTGTTGGCCAGGGCAGTGCGGCCCTCGGTGGTCGTCTCGGCCAGCATGGCGGCGTCAACTTCCTTGTTCTGCTCGATAAGCTCGTTCTGGAGCGCATCGAGGTAGGCACGGACGCTGACACCAAGGGTGTCAGGGTTCTCGAAGCAGAGCGAGCTGATGTCCATGAGGACGTAGTTGATTGAGTTCTCGGGCTCCTCGTTGTACACGACGTCAGTCTGGTTGCAGTGATCGAAGGAGACGGTCTGATCGCTGAAGTACGGGCTGACCTCAGTTATCAGAGCGGAGTACAACGGGATGGCGACGGAGTACGCGGCGCGGGAGAGCATTTCCCACTGGATGGTAGCGACTTCGGGGTCATACCCGCGACGAATCTGGAAGAGGTTAAACACCATCAGTGTTCGCGTTGAGGCCAGGGACGTTCTCGCCGCGGTTGCCAAAGGCACGAATCAGCTCAAAGGTGCTCCAGCCAGACTTGCCAGGCCTGAAGAACAGGGGCTGGATTTCGCTGACCATGGCTCCCTTTTGGTCAGGTTTTCCATCCTTCTTTACTGTGATAATGTCGTAATCTGTGCCTTCGGTCAGCTGACTACCAAAATAATCGCGGCCTTGCACATAGCGGGACCACTGGTTTACGCCGGAATCGGCGAGGCTTTCGCCATACGTTTGGGCGACATCGAATTTGCCGTCAGCGGAGTATTTGGCGAAGCCCTTCTCCACGGGCATGGACTCGATGCCCTCGGAGTGTAGGCAGTTCTCGGGGTCATCAAGGTCGACATCGTAGTTGAGGCTCCCGATATTAGGGTTGAGCGACGCGACGTCGTCAGCGAGCTTCATGGCGATCCACTGATGGGCGGAAAGTGTGGCGAACAGCCAGGTCTCGTTGTTGTCGGCGATGATGATCTGGTCGTTGGTGCAGACGCCTTGATCATCGATCAGTCTGCCGAGAAGCTCGACGCCCTCGCGGGCCGTGGCGCTCTCGCCCAGGATGATGCTGCCGTAACTGTACTCGCCCAGACCCACTTCCTCATCGATGAGGTCTGCTGCAGCGGCCTCCTCGTTATAGGAGGTGCTTAGCGTGGCGGAGCAGGAGACGCCCTTCTCGTTGATGCCGGCCTCGGAGTAGGCGTCGGTGCGACCCATCCAGTTGGAGGGGTGGTCGCGTACATAGCTGTAGCGATAGGTAGGCTTGTTCGAAGTGTATTCAAAAGCAGATTCAATCGAGCTGTACTTAAAGCCAGGTTCGTGGGCAGGTTCGATGCCGTAGTGCTTAAGATAGCGCTTGCCAAAGTCCTCGGCGCGGCCGTAGTACGTGTTGCCGTCCGCCGTGAGCTTGCCGCCCATGTAGATCTGCGTGCAGGCGAGCGCAGACGTCGGCATGGACATGATGGTTGCAGCTCCAAAGGCGAGGCCTATGCCAAGCTTTTTGAGCGCGTTGACGGGGTGAGTTTTCCTCATTTTCCCTCCCAGCGTGCGAAAGCTCTCCGTTGCCAGAGAGCTTCAGCCAATAAAGACACCCCATTAGCGTAACGAACTGGAAACAATATTCATCTATGAAAGAAACTTACTCGATAAGCGTAATGAAATATGCGATGAGTGGTTAATTATACTCGGTTTGTAGCTTTACTTTAATAACGACGTCCTGCAATTACATTACCTGAATAAAGCGCCTTGCACGGGGCGCAAAGAAAATCCCCCGCTGTTTGGCAAATGCATAAACAGCAGGGGAGACGATAATTGGATGAATATCATACCAATGTGGAATTACTTCTTCCGGCGGTGGATCACGTTGATCGCATAGCCGACGAGCATGGCCAAAACGATGATGATAAAGCCGAGCAGGGGATTGTCGTTCATAGGGTCCTCCTATTTTCCGAGCGGGGAGAATTCGTCGACGATGAGGTCGAGGCATTGCGGAAGCGCGCGGGCTCCAAAGACGCCCGAATTGCTGGAGATAATCTCGCCATCGAACTGCATGCCCAGCGACGGGGTGCAGGTGATCTTGGCTTCCTTGGTCTGGATGATCTTGAACTGCGGGCGGCCGAGTACCTTGCCGGCGGGGTCGAGTGCGGCGGTGATCACAGTCGGTAGAAGCTGCACAGTTTTTACGGGTTCGATGACCGCAATGTCGACCATGCCATCGTTCATACGGCAGTCGGGGAACAGGTTGATGTCGTTTTGGATGACCGAGGTGTTGCCGGCCATGCAGCAGATGCCGTCGAGCTCCTCGACAATGCCGTCATGCTCAATCGTAAAGTGCGCCACCGTGGGATTGGGCGTGGCGAGCGCGGAGAGGAAGTAAGCGATCTCGCCGATGTCGTTTTTGGTGGGGGCGGCCTTCATCATGATCTCGGCGTCGAAGCCCGAGCCGGCGATGATGATGAAGCCGTGGCGCTTCTCGTTGCCGTTCTCGTCGAGCCAAAAGAGCTCGCCCATGTCGACTTTGACCGTGCGACCGGCACGGCAGGCCTTGGCGAGCGCCGCCGCCTCGGGGGCATTGCCGATGTTGTTGAAGAACAGGCAGGCCGTACCGGAGGGGAAGACGAGCGTGGGGACACCGCATCCGCGCATCTGGTCGAGCACGTTGGAGACAGTGCCGTCGCCGCCCGAAACGACCACGCGGTCAAACTCGCGCACGTCTGCCACGGCGTCCTCGGGTTCCATGCCATCGCCGATAAAGCGCATCACGACCTCGTCGCCGCCCTGTGCAAGGGCGTGCGTGAATGCGAAGATTTCATCTGAGCTGGGGCCCGATGCCGGGTTGTGGATGATAAGGCAGCGCATGCTTACGTTCCCGTTCTGTGACTAACCGAGTATAGTTGTAAGGCAATGCCGATATCCTACCCGTGTTTTTCGGGCCTAACCTTATTCGATGGGTTGATATGTACATTTCCACACATCAGGCTCTACTCGACTTTTGCCAGCGCGCCCGTGAGTTCGACGCGATTGCCGTCGATACCGAGTTTTTGCGCGAGCGCACGTTCCATCCGCGTCTATGTTTGGTTCAGATTGCCACCCCTGCTGAGAGCGTCGCGGTCGATCCCCTGGTAATCGACGACCTATCGCCGCTGGCCGAGCTTATGGCCGACGAGAGCGTGACCAAGGTCTTCCACGCGTGCTCGCAGGATATGGAGGTCATGCTCCATACCGTGGGCGTGCTGCCACGACCGATTTTCGATACGCAGGTCGCCGCCGCCTTTTTGGGCGAGCGCCAGCAGATTTCGTATGGCGCGCTTGTTCAGACGTTCTGCGGCGTATCGCTGCCCAAGACCGAGTCACTGACCGACTGGTCGCGCCGCCCGCTGACCGATAAGCAGATTGAGTATGCGATCGATGACGTCAAGTACCTGATCGTCGCCTATACCGAGATGATGAGCCGCCTGCGCGAGCTGGGCCGTGTGGACTGGGTGCTCGACGAGCTGCGCCCGCTGGCTGACGAGTCGCACTATCGCGCCGATCGCCACGAGGCGTTCCGCAAGGTCAAGCGCATCAATTCGTGCAGCCGTCATCAGCTGGGTATCGCGCGCGAGCTCGCCGCCTGGCGTGAGGACCGCGCCGAGCGGCGCAACATCCCACGCAAGTGGGTCATGTCCGACGACACGCTGCTAGCGCTCGTTAAGCGCAATCCCGTGCGCGTTGAGGAGTTCCGTAGCATTCGCGGTACCGATCAATTGGGGGAGCGCGACGTGGACGGTGCGCTCATGGCCATCAAGCGCGGTGCGAGCTGTCCGCACGATCGCCTGCCGCTCTTGGTGCGCGGACATCGTCAGATTTCGCCGGAGCTGGAGAGCGTGACTGACCTTATGTATGCGCTTATCCGCCTGGTTGCCGAGCGCTCAGGCGTTGCGACCTCGGTCATTGCCTCGCGCGATGACCTGGCCGACTACATTGAGCATCCCGAGCAGAGCCGCCTGCGCGAAGGTTGGCGCTTTGAGCTTGTGGGCTCGCGCCTGGACGATCTGCTTTCCGGCAATATGGGGTTGACGGTGAAGGACGGCAAAATCGAGCTCCTGTAGGGAAGCCTAGCCGGTTGAGTGGGTAAAATGCCTCCAACGTGTAACTCGACTCGGAGGAATTCGCATGCCTTATTACTATGGATACGGCTTTGGCATCGACCCGCTGTACCTGCTGGTTGTTCTTGTCTGCACGGTGCTTGGCCTTGCCGCACAGAACTATATCAACTCGACGTACAAAACCTGGTCCAAGGTTCGCTCGGACGGCGATACGGGTGCCACAGTCGCTCGCCGCATGCTCGATGCCAACGGTTGTAGCGCCGTGGGTATCAAGGGTGTCGCTGGCGAGCTCACCGACCATTACAACCCGCAGGACAACAACCTGTATCTGTCGGATGCCAACCGTTCGGGCGGTTCGGTCGCAAGCGTTGCCGTCGCCTGCCACGAGGCGGGCCATGCCGCCCAGCGTCAAAGCGGCTATGCCATGATGAAAGTGCGTACCGCCCTCGTGCCGGTCGTCAACTTTACCCAGAACACCTGGACCATCGTGTTACTCTTGGGCCTGTTTATGAACATTGCCGGGCTCACGACCCTCGCGTTGATCTTCTTCTCGTTTAGTGTGCTGTTCCAACTCGTTACGTTGCCTGTCGAGATTGACGCCAGCCGACGTGCTGTGGCGTACATCGAGCAGTCGGGCATGAGCTCCAAGCAGGTCAACGGCGCCAAGAAGGTACTGACGGCAGCCGCGCTTACCTATGTGGCTGCAGCGCTCACTTCGATCATTCAGTTGCTCTACCTTATGGCTCGCTACAACAGAAACTCCAACCGATAACAAATGGGACAGGCAGG
>CABQNF010000079.1 GCA_902465465.1 uncultured Collinsella sp.
CGCTTGTTGCCCAGGGCGATCACGTTGACGCGGGCCAGCCCCTCGTCGAGGTCGATTTCGACGTGGTTCGCGCTGCCGGCTTTGATCCTACGGTCTTCGTTATCGTGTGCGAGCGTTCGGAGAACTCGACTCTTCGCGAGCATGCTTCCGGCCCTGTTGCTGTTAAAGAGCCTGTCGTCTGGCTTTCCGAGTAAATTCTTGTGGTGGGTACCGTGGTTATCAAGCGAGTTTTTAACAACAACGTCGCAATGGTCACTTCGGACGATGGCTCCGAGCTCATCGTCATCGGTCGAGGCCTCTGCTTTGGCCGTCATGCCGGCGATGCCATCGACGAGGCGTCGATCGAAAAGACCTACGCGTTGCAGGAGGGAACTTCTCAGGATTCGCGTACGATCGACCGCTTGGCACATCTTTTGGAGTCCATCCCCACCGTCAACCTCGTGATTTCCGAGGACATCGTTCAGATGCTTCGTCGAGAGCTCAATGTCGATATCAATGACAAGATTCTCATTGCTCTCGCAGACCACATCAGCCTTGCTTTGGAGCGTGAGCGCAAGGGCGTCTCCTGTGAGAATCCGTTGCTGCTCGAGATCCAGCAGTTCTATCGCAAGGAGTATGCACTTGCGGGCCGTGCGCTGCAGATTATCAAGGAGTATATGGGCATCCAGATGAGCGAAGAAGAGCAGGGTTTCATTACGCTGCATATCGTCAACGCCACCATGCCGCAACGCTCCGATCGTTTGATTGTTTCGGTCCAGCTTGTTCGCGACGTGCTTGCGATTGTTTCCGAGCGCTATGCCACGACCCTCGACGACACCTCGCTGCCTTACGAACGTTTCGTTCGTCACCTGCAGTTTTTCGCACAGCGAGCACTCGATCCTACGGCAGGGCAAATCAACGGAGACGCGCTGTTCCGAATCGATGAAACGGCGTATCCGCGTGCATTCTCGTGTGCGGATGCCATAGCCGCCCACTTGTCGTCTACCTATAACGTTGTCGTTACCGATGCCGAGAAGAGTTATCTCGCATATCACATTGTTAACCTGCTTGGAGAACCTGGTCTCTAGGCATAACGTGCCCACACATCGATCGATATAAGGCAAGGCTCACGGTCTTGTCCAGGGCACATCTGTCTTAATTTGCGGAAAAGGAAGGGGAGTACCGCTATGACCGCAAAAAAGAAGTTCAATTTCAAAGCGCCGTTGGAGGTGTTCGCGAAGTCGATCGTCCAGCCGATGATGTATCTCTCGGTTGCCGGCATCCTGCTCATCGTGGGCATCATTCTGACCAACAAGACCATCTGCGCTTTGGTCCCCGTACTGGGCTCCGGTCCGTTCCAGCTTGTGGGCGCCGTTGTCTATCAGTCGCTGATGTTTATCATCAACAACCTCTCGATTCTGTTCTGCGTGGGCATCGCCGGCGCCATGGCAAAGAAGAACAAGGGCCATGCTTCGCTGATCGCCCTGATGTCGTTCTTCCTGTTCCTGCAGGCTAACAACATCGTGCTCAACGCCACCGGCTCTCTTGCCGATGCGAGCGGCATGCTCGGTCTTACCGGAACCGGCCAGGCCACCGTTATGGGCATCCAGGTACTCGATACCGGCGTGTTTGGCGGCATCATCCTTGGTTGCATCACCGGTGCTGTGTTCAACAAGTACTCGAACAAACAGTTCCCCATTGCCCTTTCGATGTTCTCGGGCGTTCGCTTTCCGTTCCTGATCATGATCATCATTTCCTGGATCATGGGCGCTGGCTTCTGCATCGTTTGGCCTCCGGTTCAGGGTGCCATCTCCTCCGTTGCCGGCATCATTAAGGAGTCGGGCAACATCGGTCTGTTTATCTACGGCATGCTCAACAAGCTGCTTGTTCCCACCGGTCTGCACCACCTCATCTACACCCCGTTCCAGTTCTCCGATGTGGGTGGCACCCTGACGCTGGGTGATCAGGTTATCGCCGGCGCCTATCCCATCCGTGTTGCCGAGATGGCAATGACGGGCCAGCCCTTCTCCGATAGCACCTATTTCAACAGCTACACCTTCAACAACCTGTGGCCCTACATCGGTATCGGTCTCGCCTTTATCGTCACCGCTTACAAGGGGAACAAGGATAAGACCAAAGCCGTTATCATCCCGCTGATCATCACCGCCGTGCTCTCCTGCGTGACCGAGCCCATGGACTTCCTCTTTGTCTTTGCCGCTCCCGTGCTCTTTGTCGTTCACTCGGTTCTTTCTGGCATCTTCCTGGTCCTGCTCAAGGTTCTCTCCGTGCCCGCTTCGACTGCAGGCGGCATCATCAACATCGTGGTTTCCAACCTGGTTCTTGGTGTCGATAAGACCAACTGGCCGGTTATGCTGGTACTTGGAGTCGTCAACGCCGCTCTGTACTTCTTCCTCTTCACCTTCCTTATCAAGAAGCTCAACCTCCACACGCCTGGCCGCGAGGAGGAGTCCGAGCTTGCTGAGTCCGTTGCCGAGGGCGAGGCCGCCGCGTCTGTCGCGGTGAAGCAGGGCGCTGTTGCCGCGGCTCCCGCAGAGGGCGTCGATGCAGGTATTGCCGACCTGGTCGCAGGTCTTGGCGGCAAGGACAACATCGAGGAGCTCGAGAACTGCTTTACGCGTCTCCGCGTGAACGTTAAGAACCCGGACCTCATCGATGAGGACCTCATCAACCACGTGCCCAACAGCGGCATCAACCGCAACGGCAACAATATCCAGATCATCTTTGGCATGAAGGTCGCCGAGATGCGCGACAAGGTCGAAAACGCAATTGAGAAGGAGCAGTAAACAATGATCATTACTCTGTGTGGTGGCGGATCCACCTTTACCCCCGGCATCGTCAAGTCCATCGCCCTGCGCAAGGACGAGCTCGATGTTGACGAGATTCGTCTGTACGACATCAACGAGGAGCGCCAGCGCAAGATCGGCGTGCTCGTGGACTGGATTTTGCACGAGGACCTCGGCCTGGACATCAAGCTCACGGTGACCACCGACAAAAAGACGGCTTTTACCGACGCCAGCTTCGTGTTTGCCCAGATGCGCGTGGGCGGCTACGCCATGCGCGAGCAGGACGAGAAGATTCCGCTGCGTCACGGCTGCGTGGGTCAGGAGACTTGCGGTTGCGGCGGCCTTGCCTACGGCATGCGCACTATCTTCCCCATGGTCGAGCTGATCGATGACGTTGAGAAGTACGCCAAGAAGGACTACTGGATTCTCAACTACTCCAACCCTGCCGCCATCGTCTCCGAGGGCTGCCGCGTGCTGCGTCCCAACGCTCGCATCATCAACATCTGCGACATGCCGATCGCAATCATCGACGTGGTTTGCGCCGCGCTCGATATCGACAAGAAGGATGTCGAGTACGATTACTTTGGCCTCAACCACTTTGGTTGGTTCACCTCGATTCGCCACAAGGGCGAGGAGGTGCTCCCGCAGCTGCGCGAGTACATCAAGGAGCATGAGATCCTGCTGCCCGATTCCTACCTCAAGGGCATGGGCTCGCTCATGGCAAAGAAGCCCGAGGAGGCCACCGACGAGCATCCCGAGCAGAACCGCCACACCAAGGGCAGCTGGTACTACGTCTGGAAGGGCGAGTACGAGATCATGGAGTGCTTCCCGGAGTACCTGCCCAACACGTATCTGAACTACTACCTGCAGCAGAAGGAGTTCGTCGAGCATTCCAACCCCGAGCGCACCCGTGCGAATGAGGTTGAGGAGACGCGCGAGAAGAATCTCTTCGACGGCATCGACCACTACGAGAAGACCGGCGAGATCGACGAGAGCACGTTCTATGCGGGCAGCCACGGCGACTGGATTGCCGACCTGGCTATCGCTCTGAAGAACGACACCAAGCAGCGCTTCCTGGTCATTTGCGAGAACAAGGGCGCTATCCCCAACATGCCCTACGACGCTATGGTCGAGCTGCCTGCCTACATTGGCAAGAACGGCCCCGAGGTCATCAGCCGCGACAACATTCCTCTGTTCCAGCAGGGTCTCATGATGCAGCAGCTGAACTCCGAGAAGCTCGTGGTCGAGGCTACGATCGAGGGTTCGTACGAGAAGGCGCTCAAGGCCTTTACGCTCAACAAGACCGTGCCTTCGATGAAGGTTGCCAAGGAAGTTCTCGACGACATGATCGAGGCCAACAAGGGTTACTGGCCCGAGCTTAAGTAAAAGCAACAGGGTCGCTGGCCGCATACCATGAGCAATGCCCCGTCCACGTGATTGCGTGGGCGGGGCATTGTCGTTTGGTAACGCGTTTTATCAAATATGGCATTTATCTGCGGTAATGTTCTATTTCACCGCTGAGGGTGACATTTCATGCCGCCTGCCGAACTGCGTGAAGACCTAACAACTTTTTAGGTCAGTGTTGTGCGTGTAGCAACTTCGCCCGGCCTCGCCTCCGGGCTGCCATGTGAGAGGGGATCTTATGGCTCGACTGCATGTAATGGAACGCGGCCACGCTCAGGCCGTCATGGACGACCTGCACGATGCGCTCGGACGTCGTCTGGCGGTGAGCTCGCTCGCCCCGTGTCCCGTGGAGTTTACGGCAGCGCTCGTCAACCTGTGCTCCACCCAGAGCTGCGGCAAGTGCACGCCCTGCCGCGTGGGCCTAAGCGCGCTGAGCGACCTGCTCGCCGATGTGCTCGAAGGGCGCGCCGATGAGTCCACACTCAACCTGATTGAGCGCACGGCCCGCACCATCTACCTTTCGAGCGATTGCGCCATCGGCTACGAGGCCGGCGCCATGGCGCTCACGGCCATTCGCGGCTTCGGCGACGATTTTGAGCATCACATTAGCGAGCACTCCTGCGGCTTTGATCGTGAGGCCCGCGTCCCGTGTGTCTCGGGCTGTCCGGCGCACGTCGACATTCCTGGTTACATTTCGCTCGTCGAGGCCGGCCGCTATGCCGATGCCGTCAAGGTCATCCGCAAGAATAACCCGCTGCCGCTCGTTTGCGGCCTGGTGTGCGAGCATCCCTGCGAGATGCATTGCCGCCGCGGCATGGTCGACGACCCCATGAACATCCTCGCCCTCAAGCGTTTTGCCGTTGAGCACAGTGACCTCAACGACCACAAGCCGCATGTAGTGGACAACACCGGTAAGCGCGTCGCCGTGATCGGCGGCGGCCCGGCCGGCCTTTCCTGCGCCTACTACCTGGCCGTGATGGGCCATAAGGTGACCATCTTTGAGCAGCGCCACCACCTGGGCGGCATGCTGCGCTACGGCATCCCCAGCTATCGTCTGCCGCGCGAGCGCTTGCAGGCCGAGACCGACTGGATCTTGAGCGCCGGCATCGATGTGGAGCTCGACCACTCCGTGAACGGCGAGGAGCTCGCTCGCCTGCGCGACGAGTTCGATGCCGTCTACCTGGCCATCGGTGCCCATAGCGACAAGAAGCTCGGCCTTCCGGGTGAAGAGGCGCCCGGCGTGGAGTCGGCCGTCAAGATGCTGCGCGCCATCGGAGACGACGAGCTGCCCGACCTGAGCGGCCAGCGCGTGTGCGTCATCGGCGGCGGCAACGTGGCCATGGACGTGGCGCGCTCTGCCGTGCGC
>CABQNF010000080.1 GCA_902465465.1 uncultured Collinsella sp.
ATGCCCTGCATATAGACGCGTCCGCCTACGGTGCGGGCGCGTTCCTCGTTAATCCGGCGCAGCGTGTGGCAGATGGCAGACGTCGCTTCCTCGTGCCATGGCTCGGCAAACGTCTCAAAGATTCCCGCGAACTCGGTGGGATAGCGGTGCTCCAGTTCGTCAAAATATCCAGGCAAAAAGAGCACCGAGCGCGAGTGATAGAGCTCCCCCGCAAACAGCGGGCTTAATTCCTCGCCACAGCTATCCTGGATAAAGCTGCAAACGGCATTGTTTGGCCACGGTCCATGCAATGGTTTAAGGTTCGCGGGCGTTATGCCAGCCTCGGGCATGCATGTAAGTGTGGGCGCGCTGACCTCGCTCACACAGGCGTATGGCTCGGGTGTGTATTCGGTCAGGTACATATCGTGCGTCGGGGTTATGAAATGCTCCATGACGATGCAGGCAGGGGAGAGGGGCATGATCCATGCGCGGCCGTGCGCCCGGTTGTTTGCCACCTCGCCGGTAAAGACAGCGCCCTTGCCGGTAAGCTCCAGGCCAAATTGCTCAAACTGCGGTGCGTAGAGCTCGGTTATGTCGGTCGCTGCCCGCCGTATTTGCAAAAGCGTCCCTTTCCTTTGCAGAAACGTCCACGCCTGGCTTGATTGTGAGCCATGGCTAACACATCAATGATAAGTTCATTAAGGTTAACTCTCAAGCCGTTAGAAAGGAATCTCATGGCAAAGGGATCAAAAAGGGAAGGTGGAGGCATCGGCGAGTTGCTCGCGTATGCCGGCGACCGTAAATTCCTAACGTATTTGGGCATGGCGCTCTCGGCGCTCTCGCAGCTGCTGAGCTTTGGCCCGTACGTGTGCATTTGGCTTGTCGCGCGCGATCTGATCGCCGTGGCGCCCAACTGGAGCGAAGCCGCTAACATCGCGATGTACGGTTGGTGGGCCGTGGGGTTTTCCCTGGCAAGCATCGTAGCTTATTTCGTGGGGCTCATGTGCACGCACCTGTCTGCGTTTCGCTGCGCGTCCAATATCCGCAAGACTACGAGCGAGCACCTGCTTAAGCTGCCGCTTGGCTACTTTGACACGCACGCCACCGGTGAGCTGCGTCGTGTTGTAGACGGATGCGCCGCCTCCACCGAGACGTTGCTCGCACACATGTTGCCCGATATCGCAGGCGCCGCCGCCATGGTCGTGGGCTTGCTCGTGCTGCTTTTCGCCCTCGATTGGCGCTTGGGCGCGGCATGCCTCATCATGGTGGCCATTTCGTTTGGCGCCATGGCCACCATGATGAGCGGCAAAGGCGCCGAGTTCATGAAGGCCTACATGGGAGCGTTGGTCAAGATGAACAAGACCGGCACCGAATACGTACGCGGTATTCCCGTGGTCAAGGTGTTCCAGCAGACGGTCTACTCCTTTAAGGCTTTCCACGATGCGATCGCCGAATACGCCGACATGGCACAAAGCTATGCGGGCACGTTCTGCCGAGGTCCGCAGGTACTCAACCTTACGGCGCTCAACGGCCTCGTGGCATTCTTTTTGCCGGTGGCGTTGCTGTTGGCGCCGGGCGAGACGGACTTCGCGCATTTTATGGCCAACTTTACGTTTTACGCGATTTTTTCGGCCGTGGTGCCGACGGCCATGACCAGGCTCATGTTTGTGGGCGAGGCCTCTCAGATGAGTGCCGATTCGCTGGCTCGTATTCGAAGCGTCATGGATTCCAAGCAGCTCTCCGTGCCCGCCCAACCCAAGCACCCTGCCGGCGGCGACGTGCGATTTGAGGACGTGAGCTTTACGTACGAGGGTGCCGAAGCACCTGCCGTTAGCCATGTAAGTTTCAGCGTTCCCGCTGGTAGTGCCCTTGCGCTTGTGGGTCCTTCGGGCGGCGGCAAGTCAACCTGCGCAAGCCTGATCCCGCGTTTTTGGGATGTTTCCTCGGGTCGAGTGTTCGTAGGCGGTGTGGACGTTCGCGATATGGATCCGCACGAGCTTATGGACCAGGTCGCCTTCGTGTTCCAGACCAACCGGCTGTTCCGGCAAACACTTGCCGATAACGTGCGTGCCTCCAAGCCTACGGCCACTGACGACGAAGTGTGTGCGGCCCTCTCGGCAGCTCAGTGCGACGACATTGTGGCCAAGCTCCCACAGGGCATCAATACCATGCTCGGTGCCGGCGGAGCATATCTTTCGGGCGGCGAGGTCCAGCGCGTGGCACTCGCCCGCGCGATCCTTAAAGACGCGCCTATCGTGGTGCTCGATGAGGCCACGGCGTTTGCCGATCCCGAGAACGAGGCGCTCATCCAGCGCGCCTTTAGCAAGCTGGCGGCGGACCGCACGGTCATTATGATTGCGCACCGACTCTCGACTGTAGTGGGCGCAGACCAAATCGTGGTGCTCAACCAGGGCAGCGTGCAGGAGTCGGGTACCCATGCCGAGTTGCTGTCCCAAGAGGGCCTGTATGCCAAGATGTGGGCCGAATACGAACGGGCCGCGAGCTGGAAAATCACTGCTGCGGCCGCGGATGACGCCGTCACGAAGGGAGGCGAGGCCTAAATGTTCGCCTCATTCCAAAAGAAGTATTTCCTATCCGATAAAGGCATTGCCGGCGTAAAACGCGGCATCTTCTGGACCACGCTCACCAATCTTATTACCATGGCCGGCATGGGCTTTTTATTCCTGGTTATGGCCGGCTTTGTCGAGCATCTCGCCAGCGGGGCTGACCTGCCGGATGCCCTGCCGATCGTGGGCGGCCTCCTGGTCTTTTTCGTGTTGCTCTTTGCCTCTAACTGGCAGCAGTATTACTACACCTACTGCATCTTTTACGAGGAGTGCGGCAAGCAGCGTATGGAGATCGCCGAGCGCTTGCGCAAACTGCCGCTGTCGTTTTTTGGTCGTCGTGATCTGGCCGATTTAACCGAGACCATCATGGGCGACGTCCAGACCATGGAGCACGCCTACAGCCACGTGCTGGGAGAGCTTTGGGGTGCCATCATCGCAAGCGCCATTGTGTTCGTGGCGTCGCTGTTCTTTTGCTGGCAGCTGGCGATCGCGGCGTTTTGGAGCGTTCCCGTGGCCTTTGCCGTGCTGTATCTAACACGCGGCCCCATGACCCCGGTGTTCGATCGCGTGCGCGCCGAGAAGGTCAAGGTTACCGAGGCGATTCAAGAGACGCTCGACTGCGTGCGCGAGATCCGCGCCACCAACCAGGAGGCCCATTATCTTGAGGGACTCAACGTTGTGATCGATGCCGAGGAGCGCGAGACCACCAAGGGCGAGCTCGCTAACGGGCTTTTGGTCAACTCCGCCTTTGTCATCCTGCGTCTGGGCATTGCCACCACGCTGGTCACGGGCGCCGCGATGGTCGCCTCCGGGCGGGTCGACTTTTTGGTGATGTTTGCCTTCCTGCTTATGGTGAGCCGTATCTACGCGCCGTTTGATCAGGCGCTAATGTTAGTGTCCGAGCTGTTTGTCGCCGAGTCGTCTGCCAAGCGCATGCGTTCCATCATGGAAGAGCCTGTGTCGCGGGGCAGCGAGAAATTTGAGCCCGCGGGCCACGATGTGGTGTTCGATCACGTGGCATTTGGCTATGGTGCGGGCGAGGACGGCCGCGCCGGCGAGAAAGTTCTTACCGATGTGAGCTTTACCGCCAAGGAAGGCGAGGTCACGGCACTAGTCGGTCCTTCGGGCTCTGGCAAGTCTACGGTGAGCCGCCTGGCCGCGCGCTTTTGGGATGCCACCGCGGGCAAGGTTACCGTGGGTGGCGTGGATGTTGCGAGCGTGGATCCCGAGGTACTGCTGCGCGACTACGCCATCGTGTTCCAAGACGTGCTGCTCTTTGACGACACGGTGATGGGAAACATCCGCCTCGGGCGTCGTAACGCCACCGATGAGGAAGTGCTTGCGGCCGCGCGTGCCGCCAACTGCGACGAGTTCGTGAACCGCATGCCGCAGGGCTATGACACCATGATCGGCGAGAACGGCTCCAAACTCTCCGGTGGCGAGCGCCAGCGCATCTCCATCGCCCGCGCGCTGCTCAAAGACGCACCTATCGTGCTGTTGGACGAGGCGACGGCAAGCTTGGACGTGGAGAACGAGACTGTGGTTCAGCAGGCGCTTTCCCGCCTTCTCGCGGGCAAGACGGTTATCGTTATTGCCCACCGTATGCGTACGGTGGAAAATGCCGACAAAATCGTTGTGCTCAAGGATGGTGTGGTTGCCGAGCAGGGCGCTCCGGCGCAGCTCAAGGCAGCAAGTGGAGAATTCGCCCGCATGGTTGCGCTGCAAAAGGAGGCGGCTGCCTGGCAGCTGTAGGAATGCAGCAAAGGGACAATCCCTTTGCTGCATCGCGTCTCAAGATTTCCAAAAAGTTAACCTTTATTGACCTCAATAGTTAGATAAACTAAACTATTTTCCAAAAGTGCGCTCGAGCTAACTAATGAACTCGAGTGCTGAGGCACCGTGTCGCGTCAAATGCGGCAAAAGGGAGAAGCAACATGAAGAAGTCGACGTTTAACACCCTGCTTGTTGGTGGCGGTTTTCTGCTCGGCACGGCCGGCATCAAGCTGCTCACCAGCGCTCCGGTAAAGAACGCCTGCGTGCAGGGCATCGCGTGCGGTATGCGCGTCAAGAACTGCTACCAGGACATGGTCGAGCAGGCCAAGGCCAATGTCGATGACATGGTTGCCGAGGCGGCCTATATCACTCAGAGCGAGGCCGCTGCGGACAAGGCAGCCGAGTAACGCTCCCAGGCACAAACTATGAGATTCTCGATTATCAGCGAGATCCCCGGTAGGACCCGCCTTCAGTTGGCGGGTCCTGTGCCAGAGAGCGATCTCGACGCACTTCTTAAGCTCAGCGGCGATATCGACGGCGTGCACAAGGTGCGCGTTTACGGTCGCATCGGCCAGATGGCGCTCGAATACGACAAGCGGTGTCGCGATGCCGTGCTGGCCGCCGTCGGTGCGCTCAATGTCCAGGCCATTGCCGACGCAAAGACGGGTTACGTGATGCAGCTTGAGCCACGCAAGCACAAGCTCGTCATGGATCTTGCCACACTTATCGGCGCCCACTACGCGCGTCGCTGGTTCCTGCCGACGCCTCTGCGTGCCATCTTTGTCGTGGCCGGTTACATGACCTTTTTGCGCGCTGCCTTCCGTGAGCTCGCGCAGCCGCGCCTGACCGTTCCCGTGCTCGACGCTTCGGCCATCGGCATTTCGTTCGTCAAGCGTGATGTCGACACCGCGGGCCAGACGATGTTCCTGCTCAACGTGGGCGAGCTGCTCGAGGACTACACCCGCGCCATGAGCGAAAACGAGCTCATCAACTCGCTGCTCGATGTGCCCGACAAGGCGCAAAAGGTCGTCGGCGACACCGAGGTAAGCGTTGCCGCCACCGAGCTTGAGCCCGGCGATCTGGTCGCCGTGCGCACCGGCATGTCCATCTGCATCGATGGCGTGGTCGAGCAGGGGAGTGCCATGGTCAACCAGGCGACCCTGACCGGCGAGCCGCTGGCCGTCGAGCGCAGCGCAGGCGACGACGTGTTCGCCGGTACCGTCGTGGAAGACGG
>CABQNF010000081.1 GCA_902465465.1 uncultured Collinsella sp.
GCTGGTCGTGACCAAGAACTGCCGCGTGCTGGGCGTTGTGTACCTCAAGGACATCATCAAGTCCGGCGTTAAGGAGAAGTTCGCCGACCTGCGCAAGATGGGCATCAAGACCATCATGGTGACGGGCGACAACCCACTCACCGCCGCGGCAATCGCCGCCGAGGCCGGCGTTGACGACTTCCTGGCCGAGGCCACCCCTGAGGGCAAGCTCGAGAAGATCCGCGAGTTCCAGCGTGAGGGGCACCTGGTCGCCATGACCGGCGACGGCACCAACGACGCGCCCGCTCTGGCCCAGGCCGACGTCGCCGTGGCCATGAACACGGGCACCCAGGCTGCCAAGGAGGCCGGCAACATGGTCGACCTCGACTCCAGCCCCACCAAGCTCATCGAGGTCGTGCGTATCGGCAAGCAGCTGCTCATGACCCGCGGTTCGCTTACGACCTTCTCGGTCGCCAACGACATGGCGAAGTACTTCGCTATCATCCCGGCCCTGTTCTCGCCGATCTACCCGGGCCTTGGCGCACTCAACATCCTCGGTCTGGCAAGCCCGCTGTCCGCGGTTCTTTCGGCCATCATCTATAACGCGCTCGTTATCGTCGCGCTGATCCCGGCCGCGCTGAAGGGCGTTAAGTACCGCGAGGTACCGTCCGGACAGCTGCTGACCCACAACCTGCTCGTATGGGGTCTGGGCGGCATCGTTGCCCCGTTCGCATTTATCAAGCTCATCGACATGCTGCTCGCGTTCTGCGGCATTATGTAAGTGGAGGTTTGTATGTTCAAAGGTATCGCATCGCGCGCACTTGGCGTGTTCGCGCTGTTTACCATCGTCTGCGGCCTGGGGTACACGCTCGTGGTGACCGGCGTCGTGCAGCTTGCGTTCCCGTACCAGGCGAACGGATCGCTCATTACGGTTGACGGCAAGGTTGTGGGTTCCGAGCTCATCGGCCAGAACTTCGATGGCGAAGCCCACATGTGGGGTCGTATCCAGAACGTGTCAATTGTCGAAGGCGAAGACGGCGAGCTCATGGCGTATGGTGCCCCGTCCAACCTGTCCCCGGCGAGTGAGGAGTATCGGCAGCTGATAGATGCGCGCGTGAAGAAGATCCGCGCCGCCAATCCCGATGCCGATATGGACGCTGTGCCCGTCGACCTGGTGACGTGTTCGGGGTCCGGCCTCGACCCGGAGATCTCTCCGGATGCCGCCGAGTACCAGGTCCCGCGCCTTGCCAAAGCCACGGGCAAAAGTGAGGACGAGGTGCGCGACATCATCGCCGCGTGCACCAAGGGTCGTTTCCTCGGCGTGTTCGGCGAGCCCACGGTCAACGTGCTCAAGGTGAACCTTATGCTGGACGGCGCGCTGTAGGTGAGGGAGCGGCGGATGAGGGCATGACTGACTATCTGAGCCCTCAATTCCACCCCGCCCATCAGTTGCGGTGAAATACGGACTGTCTTGGCTGTCAAAGGCCTTATCTACTCCGTATTCCACCGCAACTTTTTGTGGGTCGATACGTAGGCAGGGGAGTGCGTGCGGTCGGGTACCGTGCGGTTGCTGGTACGATAGATAAGTCAGCAACTGCCGCCGAGCGGCTCAAATGAAAGGAACCCTGTATGGAGTCCTCCGCCTATCCGATGCTCTTTAGCCCAATCAAGGTCGGTACAACCGAGGTCAAGAACCGCGTCTTTATGCCGCCGGTATCTACCAACCTGGCCGATCATGGCTATGTGACCGATGACTTGGTCGATCATTACCGTGCCCGCGCCAAGGGCGGCGTGGGCCTCATCATCACCGAGGTCGTGACGGTCGAGCCCACCTATACCTATCTGCCGGGTGACATGTGCTGCTACGACGACACATTTATCCCCGGCTGGGAAAAGCTCGCCGCGGCCGTCCACGAGTACGGCTGCAAGATTATGCCGCAGCTCTTCCACCCCGCCTACATGGCCTTTAACATTCCGGGCACGCCTCGCCTGATCGCTCCGTCCTTTGTGGGCCCGTCTTACGCCCGCGAGGCACCGCGCCCCATCACGGTCGACGAGATTCACGAGCTCACGCATCAGTTTGGCGACGCTGCCGTGCGTATGCAGAAGGCCGGTGTCGATGGCGTCGAGGTCCATGCGGCGCACGCCCACGGCATGCTCGGCGGTTTCTTGACCCCGCTCTATAACAAGCGTACCGATGAGTACGGCGGCTCGCTCGACGCCCGCATGCGCTTTTTGCTCGAGGTCATCGCCGAGATTCGCGAGCGCTGCGGCAAGGACTTTATCATCGACGTCCGCATCTCGGGCGATGAGTACACCGATGGCGGTCTGACCCTCAACGACATGATCTACGTCTCGCGTCGCCTGGAGAAGGCCGGCGTCGACATGATTCATGTGTCGGGCGGCACCACCATCAAGCGCGGTTCCGCGATTCCTGCCGCCGGTACCCAGCAGGCCTCGCACGCTGCCTGCTCGCGCGAGATCAAAAAGCACGTCAACATTCCTGTCGCCACCGTCGGCCGCATCAACGAGGCCTGGATCGCCGAGGAGCTGATCGAGGACGGCGCTGCCGACATCTGCATGATGGGCCGCGCCAATCTGTGCGATGCCGAGTTCTGCAATAAGGCCGCTGCCGGCAACGCCGACGACATCCGCCCCTGCATCGGCTGCCTGCGCTGCCTGAACGGCATTATGTTTGGCAAGCGCATCTCCTGCACCGTCAATCCCGATGTTGAGCGCGACGAGGCCGGCTACGAGCCTGCCGCCGAGGCTAAGAACGTGCTGGTTGTGGGCGCTGGTCCTGCGGGCATGGAGGCAGCCTACATTGCTGCCAAGCGCGGCCACAACGTAGTGCTCGTGGATAAGCAGGACGAGCCGGGTGGCGAGATGCGCATCGCGGCCGTTCCGCCGGCAAAGCAGGAACTCACCCGCGTGATCAAGTATCAGTACCGTCGCCTGGCCGAGGTCGGCGTGAAGTGCGTATTTGGCACCGAGCTTACTGCCGAGGACATTCAGCGTGACTACGCCGGCTACGAGGTCGTCCTGGCCTATGGCGCCGAGCCCATCGCCCCGGCCTTTATGCAGGGCTTTAAGCAGGTTATGACAGCTGACGACCTGCTGGGTGGCAAGGCTTTCCCGGGCAAGAAGATTGTCATTGTGGGCGGCGGCACCGTCGGTTGCGAGACGGCCGACTACCTGGCCCCGTTGGTCAACGATCTGTCGCCGGCCAATCGCGACGTCACCGTCATCGAGATGACCAAGACGCTCGCCGCCAACGAGGGCGGCGCCGGTCGCGCGGTGCTCATCACGCGCATGCTCTCCAAGGGCGTCCACGTGCTGACCGAGGCCAAGGTGACCGAGATTACCGAGGATGCCATCAGCTACGAGAAGGACGGCGAGGTCCACACCATCGCCGATGCCGATACGCTGGTACTTGCCATGGGCTATCGTCCCAATACCAAGTTGGCCGATGACCTTGCCGCTGCCGGCGTTGCCACCCACGTGCTGGGCGATGCCAACAAGTGCGGCAACATCCGCGACGCCATCGGCGATGGCTACAAGGTTGCTTGCGAGCTCTAGTCAACCCCTTGGTGCATGTGAGGCCTATCCCCGCGGCGTCAGTCGGTAGATAGCAAAAAGCGGCGGTCGTCCCGTACATGGGACGACCGCCGCTTGCGTTAGCTGCAATGAGTCGTGCGATTAGAGGCCCAGGATCTCCTTGACCTTGGCGATGATGGCCTCGTCGGTTGCGTTGGCAAAGAAGTACTCCTGGAAGTGTTCGCCGGCAAGTGCGCCCTTCACCAGGTCCTGATCGATCTCGCCCAGAACGTCGACGAGCGGACGCATAGTCACAGCGCGGACGCCGTCGAGGATCTTCTTGTTGCGCTGCTCGGGCTCAACACGCTCGGCAGGATAGCCGTTGCCCGAACCAAAGCCAAAGAGCTTCTCAAAGGTGTACTCGAGGTTGAGCTCCTGGCCCCAGCCGTTCTTGAGGGCGAAGGGCATGGCGACGGCGTTGCCATCGTTGACCTGGGCAAAGGTGTAGGCGTCGAGCGGGTCGGCAACGTGGCCACACAGCACGCCGGGGAAGGAGTTGCAGGCGAGCATGGCGCCCTCGCCGGTGCCGCAGCCGGTCACGACGTAGTCGGCAGCGCCGGAGTTGAGCAGCACGGCGGCAAGGATGCCGTTCTGCACGTAGGTGAGGGGCTTGGAGTCGGCGTCGGCATACATGCCATAGTTAAAGACAGTGTGGCCCATGGGCTCGACAACCTTCTTAAGGGCAGCCTCAATCATAGGGTTCTTGGAGTTCTGAGAGTTCTCATTGATCAGAGCGATTTTCATTGCGAATTACCTTTCTATTTCTAACTTGCGGTGAAATACGGACTGTTTTGCCTGATAGAAGCCAAACCCAATCCTTATCTCACCGCAACTCAAATGAAAAACGAGTGGATGAAACCTGATGTGGGCAGTTGCGGTGACGCTTATTGAGGTTGCTTGCCGATGTAAGCCAGGATGCCGCCGTCGACGTAGAGGATGTGGCCGTTGACGAAGTTCGACGCGTCGGAAGCCAGGAACACGGCGGGGCCCTTCAGGTCCTCGGGCGTGCCCCAACGGGCGGCCGGCGTCTTGGCAATGATGAACTGGTCAAACGGGTGGCGGCTGCCGTCGGGCTGCGTCTCGCGCAGCGGTGCGGTTTGCGGCGTGGCGATGTAGCCGGGCCCAATGCCGTTGCACTGGATATTGGCCTCGCCAAACTCCGAGCAGATGTTCTTGGTGAGCATCTTGAGTCCGCCCTTGGCGGCGGCATAGCCGGCGATGGTCTCGCGACCCAGCTCGCTCATCATCGAGCAGATGTTGATGATCTTGCCGTGGCCCTTGGCGATCATGCCAGGCAGGCAGGCCTTTGACACGATAAACGGTGCGTTGAGGTCGATATCGACGACGCGGCGGAAGTCCTCGGCGCTCATGTCGAGCATCGGGGTACGCTGGATGACGCCGGCGTTGTTGACCAGGATGTCGGGCGTGGTGCCAAAGTCGGCCTCGATCTTGGCGATGAGCTCGGCGACGACAGTCTCGTCGGTGACGTCGGCAACATAGCCGTGAGCGTCAAAGCCCAGCTCACGGTAGTGCTTCTCGGCTTCGGCGACTTTGTCGGCGTGACGGGCGTTAAAGGCGATCTTGGCGCCGGCCTCTCCGAGCGCCTCGGCAATGGCCATGCCAATGCCGTAGGTGGCGCCGGTCACCAGTGCGACCTTGCCGTCCAGACGGAAGCTGTCCATAAGATCAGACATAGCGATCCTTTCAAAAGAAACGTTCATCTATATAAGTCTTGCTTTTCATACAAGGTCAGTATAGGTGAAGCGGCGTAATAGCCACCCCTTGTTCCCTAAAATCAGGTGAACGTTCACTTTTAAAAGGCGAACGGTAGTCTCGCCCTTGCCGTGCGGACGTCTATTTGCTCTGTTCCTGCGCTCCCTCTGCGATCATGTTGCGGTTGTACACCAGATGCAGGTACATCGCGTCGTGCGCTGCGGTGGGATTGCGCGCGGCGATGGCGTCGGCCACG
>CABQNF010000082.1 GCA_902465465.1 uncultured Collinsella sp.
GCGTGGGGTGGTTGTGCTTGCCGTCACCGGCGCAGATGACGCTCGCGGGCGAGTTCTGCGTGACGATGTAGGGCGCGCCGGCGTGCTTATCACGCACGACGATGCAGTCGATCTTATAAGCGTTGAGGGTCTCGACGGTATCGACGAGGCTCTCGCCCTTGACCGTGGAGGTCGAGGAGCCGCCAAAGTTGAGGCTGTCGGCCGAAAGACGCTTCTCGGCGAGCTCGAAGGAGCTGCGGGTGCGCGTCGAGGGCTCGTTGAACATGTTGACGATGGTCTTGCCCTTGAGCGTGGGGACCTTCTTGATCGCACGCTCGTTGACCTCGGAGAACGCCTTGGCGGTCTCGAGGATGAGCTTGATGTCCTCTTCGGAGTACTCGGTAATGTCGATCAGGTGCTTATGGTTGAACGCCACGGTACTACTCACCTCCCAGCGGCGCAGAACCCACATGGGAGCCCGGCGCGACGTCGTTGATCTCGACAGCGGTACGGCCGTCGACTTCCTTCATATATAGGTGCACGTTCTCCTCGTGCGACGAGGGAACGTTCTTACCGACAAAGTCCGGCGAGATGGGAAGCTCGCGGTGACCGCGGTCAACGAGAACTGCCAGCTCGATGCGGCTCGGGCGGCCCAGGTCCATGACGGCGTCCAGAGCGGCGCGGATGGTACGACCCGTGTACAGGATGTCGTCCACCAGCACGACGCGCTTGCCGTCGACGCTGAAGGGAATGTTGGTAGCGTGGATCGCGGGAGCGAAATTGGTCGCATAGTCATCGCGGTAGAAGCTGATGTCGAGGCTGCCGAGCGGAACTTCGACGCCCTCGATCTCCTTGATCTCCTCAGCGAGCTTCTTTGCCAGAAGGTCGCCGCGCGTGACGATGCCGACCAGAGCGAGGTCTTCACAGCCCTCGTTGCGCTCGAGAATCTCGTGCGCGATGCGGGTCATCGCTCGATTGACGGCGGTCTCGTCCATGATGACCGCCTTGGGGGAAGTCGTGCCCATCGATCTCCTTCCTCACATGTCTTGACTGCTGACACAGTCAAAAAAATAGATGCCCGACCGCTCAAAGCGGACCAGACACCCACAGGAAGGGCTGCTCATTGGCAGCTATGTAATTCCATGTGGGTATCTCGTACCCCTTTAATGGTCAAGTGATAGTGTAGCCAACCTCGAGCCTAATTGCGAGCATAAATACAAAGCAATCCGAAAACGGAGCCCAACGCACCATAAAGCTATATATATTTGTGGGACGAGCTTGAAAACCTTGTTGCGAGCTGGCATAATCCCCTCTGCCGCACGCAAATCGGATCTACGTCCAGGGCCGTGGCGTGGGCACTATCGCCAAAAGAGAAATATCTCTGTGTAGATTACGCACAGGGATCTGCTTCTGTGCTATAGTTCAGGCTTGTTTGTTAACGCGACATGTTCGTTTGTCGCCCAAGGAGGGTCAGTTATGTCCAAAGTTTGCGAAGTTTGCGGTAAGCACCCCGTTGCCGGTCGCTCCATCAGCCACTCTCACCGCGTCACCAACCGTAAGTTCCGCCCCAACATCCAGCGCGTCTACGTTGTCGTCGACGGTCACCGTCGCAAGATGAACGTTTGCTCCACCTGCCTCAAGTCCGGCAAGGTTGCGCGCTCCTAAATAAGGTCTTACCAACAAGTACCTCGGACTCTCCGGGTCAAAGACCTCGCGTTCACATAGAACTTACCAAAGGCGTCCTCCCCTACGGAGGGCGCCTTTTTGCACTCATTGGGGACAGACTTACATGAGTGATTTCACGCATTTGGGACAGACATAACGCGTGCCGGCATCGGTTCGCCCCCTGCCTCACGCAGCCTCCTTCCAGCCTGTGGTGGCCTTGGTTACGCTTGAAGAGCCGATACCAGTGATACGGGCAATTTGCTTGACCGTGAGATGTGCCCGCCTAAGCCTCAGCAGACAGGCATCGCGTTCGGGGCGTGGCAAGGCCTTGAGCAGCGCAGGATCTATGCTGGGCAGGACTTCGCGCGCAACAGAAAGAGCATCCTCATCGGGGATCCGTCGGCGCGGAAGAATCTCCTCTGACCAGATGCGCCCGGCAACTTCCTCGATATGCTCGCAATAGCAACGGGAACCTCCGACAATATCGAGCATAGGGGCCGCATCGCAGATGTCAAAGGGATCGTAGCCCAGCTGGTATGCCCTAAAGCTTGACCAGCGGTATGCTTCGAGAGAGTCGATCGCACCTTTCACAGGATTGAGATGGATATAATCGAGTAGCTGCACCGCCTGTGTGTCCGACTCAACCGCAACACGCGAATAGCGATTGTCAAACAGATGGCCCGTTCTTCCCGTTTTCCCATTGAAATACTTAGCATACGCCGTCAGTGCGCACTGCATTGCCTTTGAAAGGTTGTCATATGGGTCATCAACCATCAAATGGAAGTGGTTGTCCATAAGGCACCAAGCCAACACTGCCACTTTATGGCGTGCAAACCTGTCCGAGATGTCCGATAAGAAACGATATCGGTCAGAGTCATCTTCAAAAATAATCTGTTTGGAGTTGCCACGGTCAAAGACGTGGTAATAGCCGGTGAGCGAAACGGCGCGGGCACATCGGGGCATAATCTCTCCTTTCAAAACTGAACAGGCAACACCTAAAAGGAGAGAAGGAACGCGAAATGCTGAGCCTGTGACCTATTTATATCCAATGATCGGCAAAAACAGGTTCAGAACGGCAAAATGGCAAAACGATGTCTGTCCCAAATGAGTGAAAGCACTCATGTAAGTCTGTCCCCAATAAGTGAGGCGATGCACTGGCAGATAGTTGTTGTTAAAACGCTTCAGTTTATTGAAGCGTTTTAGTTTGTCTTTTACGGGAATCTGCCCGTTCACCGAATTATTTCTTGCTATCATGCATCTTGTAGGGTAAATCTCCGATCGCAAGGAGACACAAATGGTGAAAAAGTCACCGGAAAACACTACTCCCGCCATCGTGGACAACGTGGAGGCGCTTGAGGCTAAACTTAAATCTATGCGTGAGGCCCAGGCTAAATTCGCTGAGTACACTCAGGAGCAGGTAGACAAGATCTTCTACGAGGCTGCTATGGCCGCCAACAAGGCTCGTATTCCTTTGGCCAAGCTCGCCATCGAGGAGACCGGCCGTGGCGTTCTCGAGGACAAGGTCATCAAGAACCACTACGCCGCTGAGTACATCTACAACGCTTACAAGAACACCAAGACCTGCGGTGTCATCGAGCGCGACGACGCTTACGGCATCACCAAGGTCGCCGAGCCGATCGGTATCGTTGGCGCTGTCATCCCGACCACCAACCCGACCTCCACGGCCATCTTCAAGACGCTCATCTGCCTGAAGACCCGCAACGCCATCATCATCTCCCCGCACCCGGCAGCCGCCAAGTGCACCATCGCCGCCGCCAAGCTCGTTCTCGACGCAGCTGTCAAGGCCGGTGCTCCTGAGGGCATCATCGGCTGGGTCGACAAGCCGTCCATCGAGCTGACCAACATGGTCATGCGCGACGTCGACATCATTCTCGCAACCGGTGGCCCGGGCATGGTCAAGGCTGCTTACTCCTCCGGTAAGCCCGCACTCGGCGTCGGCGCCGGCAACACCCCGGTCATCATCGACGATACCGCGGACATCAAGCTCGCCGTCAACTCCATCATCCACTCCAAGACGTTCGACAACGGCATGATCTGCGCTTCCGAGCAGTCCGTCACCGTCCTCGACTCCATCTACAAGGATGTCAAGGCTGAGTTCCAGCGTCGCGGCTGCTACTTCGTCAAGCAGGGTGCCGAGATGGAGGCCCTGCGTGCCGCCATGTTCAAGAACGGCGCACTCGATCACCGCATCCCCGGCATGGCTGCCGCCAAGATCGCCGAGCTCGCCGGCATCGAGGTTCCCGCCAAGACCAAGATCCTGATCGCCGAGGTCACCTCCACCGATCCCGAGAAGGAAGAGTTCTCCCACGAGAAGCTCTCCCCGGTCCTCGCTATGTATCACGCCAAGGACTTCCAGGAGGCCGTTGACAAGGCAGAGCACCTCGTCCTCGCAGGTGGCCCGGGCCACACCGCCTCTCTCTACGTGCACCCGGCACAGAGCGAGAAGATCGCTAAGTTCCAGCACGTCATGAAGGCCTGCCGCATCGTCATCAACACCCCGTCCTCGCACGGCGGCATCGGTGACCTCTACAACTTCGGCATGAAGCCGTCTCTAACCCTGGGCTGCGGCTCCTGGGGTGGCAACTCCGTCTCCGAGAACGTTGGGGTGAAGCACTTGATCAACGTCAAGACCGTGGCAGAGCGCCGCGAGAACATGCTGTGGTTCCGCGCACCCGAGAAGGTCTACTTCAAGAAGGGCTGCACGCCCGTCGCACTCGACGAGCTCGGCACCGTAATGGGCAAGAAGCGCGCCTTCATCGTTACCGACCAGTTCCTCTTCAAGAATGGCAACACGCGTGCCATCGAGGCCAAGCTCGATGAGATGGGCATCGCTCACGACTGCTTCTACGACGTTGAGCCCGATCCCTCCCTGCAGTGCGCACGTCGCGGCGCCAAGCAGATGACGCTCTTCGAGCCGGATGTCATCATCGCCGTCGGCGGCGGTTCCGCAATGGACGCCGGCAAGATCATGTGGATGATGTACGAGCACCCCGAGGCGAACTTCGAGGACATGGCCATGGACTTCATGGACATCCGCAAGCGTATCTTCACCTTCCCCGAGATGGGCAAGAAGGCTTACTTCGTCGCCGTCCCGACCTCTTCGGGCACTGGCTCCGAGTGCACGCCGTTCGCCATCATCACCGACAAGGAGACCGGCATCAAGTGGCCGCTCGCCGACTATGCGCTGCTCCCCAACATGGCTATCGTCGACGCCGACAACTGCATGACCGCCCCGCGCGGCCTCACCGCAGCTTCCGGTATTGACGTCATGACCCACGCCATCGAGTCCTACGTCTCCATCATGGCTTCCGATTACACCAAGGGCCTCTCCGAGCGCGCCGCAAAGCTCGTCTTCGAGAACCTCCCGAGCTCCTTCACCAACGGTGCCAAGGATCCGCACGCTCGCGAGGAGATGCACAACGCATCCTGCATGGCCGGTATGGCATTCGGTAACGCCTTCCTGGGCCTCAACCACTCCATGGCCCACAAGCTCGGCGCTTTCCACCATCTGCCCCACGGCCTCGCAAACGCAGTCATCCTGACCCGCGTCATGCGTTACAACGCCGCCGAGGCTCCTGTCAAGATGGGAACCTTCTCTCAGTATCCTTACCCCAACGCGCTGCACAACTACGCCGAGATGGCTCGTTACTGCGGCATCGACGGCAAGGACGACCGTGAGGTCTTCGAGAACTTCATCACCAAGCTCACCGAGCTCTGCGACTTCATCGGTGTCAAGCACACCATCGCTGAGTACGGCGTTGACGAGAAGTACTTCCTCGACACCCTCGACGAGATGACCGAGCAGGCATTCAACGACCAGTGCACCGGCGCTAACCCGCGCTACCCGCTCATGAGCGAGATCAA
>CABQNF010000083.1 GCA_902465465.1 uncultured Collinsella sp.
GTACGCGCTTTATCAACAACATCATCTACGCCGTGGTTGCCGTGATCGGCTGCGCGGGCGTGATCACGGGCGTGCCTGCGGCGCTCACGGTGGGCGGCGTGCAGATCTTCCTGTCCTACGCCAACCAGTACACTAAGCCGTTCAACGAGGTCACGAACGTCATCACGCAGATCCAGACCGCGTACGCCTCGGCGCGCCGCATGTTCGCGTTGCTCGACGCGCGCGAGCAGGAGCCCGACGCTGCGGATGCCATTGAGCTCGCCGCCCCGAAGGGCGAGGTTTCGTTTGAGCATGTGGACTTTAGCTATGTGCCCGGCCGCAAACTGCTGCAGGACATCTGCATCGAGGCCAAATCCGGCATGCGCTTTGCCCTGGTCGGTCCCACGGGCTGTGGAAAGACGACGCTCATCAACCTGCTGCTGCGCTTTTACGATATCGATGCTGGGCGCATCGTGGTCGATGGCTGCTCCTCGCGTGACTACACGCGTGCGAGTCTGCGCCGCGCCTTTGGCATGGTGCTGCAGGACACCTGGCTGTTCGAGGGCACAGTGGCCCAGAACATTGCCTACGGTTGCCCAGATGCCACGCGCGAGCAGATTGTCGAGGCCGCCAAGCGCGCTCATGCGCATAAGTTTATCGTGCAGCTGCCAGGCGGTTACGATACGGTGATCGGCGAGGACGGCGGCACGTTTAGCCAGGGTCAAAAACAGCTGCTGTGCATCGCGCGCGTCATGCTCACCGATCCGGCGATTCTGCTGCTGGACGAGGCAACGTCGAGCATCGATACGCGTACCGAGCTGCAAGTGCAGGCGGCATTCGACGAGCTCATGGCTGGCCGCACGAGCTTTGTCGTAGCACACCGCCTGTCGACGATTCGCAACGCCGATTGCATCCTGGTCATGCGCGATGGCGAGATTATCGAGCGTGGCACGCACGATGAACTGCTCGCGGCAGGCGGCTTTTACGCCGAGCTCTACCGCAGCCAGTTCGCCCAGTGAGCAAGCCCGTGGGGCAAATTAATCAGGTTTGTTTGTCTCATAGAGCGATCGTGTTATATAGCGTTCTACCAGCGCGTGAAACAATTTGACGGTATTTCGTGAAACAATTTGACGGCGTTTTGTGAAACAGTTTTTCGGCCATTCGTGAAACGTTCTGCGGCGGTTTCAATCCGAAGTACATACTGTTAAATCTGTCCAAAGATGTCGTCTGCGTCGCCAATCGACAGACGGTGGTTTACATCTGTCACGTTAGTACTAAGATATTCATCTAATAAATTGCATTAGTGGCTTTAGTTTTGGGGGAAACGAGCAACGTGACTATGACATGCTCTTTGGTGGTCAACAGCAAGAGCGGTAATACCAGGATGGTTTCGGGCGCGATCAAGCGCGCTCTGCAGGCTGCGGGCGTTGAGTTTGTCCATGCCGCGGCGTTGAGCGACGATGCGGATGCAGATCAGGTTGCGCTCGAGGCGCAGGGCGCCTGCGCGGCCGACACGGTGCTCGTCGGTTTTTGGTGCGACAAGGGCGCGTGCACGCCTTCGGTTGCCGCGCTGCTCTCCGCTCTGCACGGCAAGCGCGTTTTCCTCTTTGGTACCTGCGGTTTTGGCGCCGACCAGAGCTATTATCAGCAGATTATCAATCGCGTGACCTCCAATTTTGCCGAGGATGCCGAGCTGGTGGGTTGGGCAATGTGCCAGGGCAAGATGGGTCCCGCGGTCAAGCAGCGCTACGAGGCCATGCTCGAGCAAGATCCCGACAATGTCCGCTTTAAGATGCTGCTCGATAACTGGGTCGCCGCAAAGGATCACCCCACCAAGAAAGATCTGGACAACATGGCGGCAGCCGCCAAAAAGGCCGTGCTGGGGGAGTAGCTCGCTGCTCGCGGTCCTTCGTGCAAAACAATACAAATGTGAAAGCCTCGATATTCTCGAGGCTTTTTTCTTGCCACTTGTGGGCGCAACCGTGGCAAGCGTTTGGGGTGACATTTTCCATCACCCCGATGACGAGGCCGTTCTGGACAACGCGCTCGCATGCGTTCGCTGGATGTATTCAGAGTGGGACGGGGTTTCCGGATGGATGGGGTTTCCAGAAGGTATGGGCTGAGGGCTACGCGGGGTAGCCGTAGAGGCATGAATAAGGGGGTTGAAAATAAACGATACTACATGCAGTATAAATTTAATGTGGGGGGGGGGGTACGATATCTGAGCCGTACAAAATATTAGACCCTCTATTGAGAAGTTGTGTAGGGGTTAGCCGCAGGCGTTGGATAAAGCAGACAAGTGCGGGGACAAATAACCACTTACGGCAAAAATAGTAGCATTTGGCGGAAAGACGTTGATAAAAACGCGGAAGTAGCTACGGTGATTGTTAGAAATAGATTTCAGATTGGCTTTTTCGAACTCATCTATTAAACGTTTTAGAAAAGCGGCTAATCCTTGATGGGATCGAATATGGCCTCGATGGGGATGAAATAATCACGTTGGCAGCGCGCGGATTCAGACGATTTATTTCACTTCTTAGTGGCATGGCGCTCGCGCTTGTCATAGCCCTTGCCGTCGTTTCTTTCGCTCCCCGTGCATTTGGTTACATGCCCTTCGCCGTGCTCTCGGGCTCTATGGAGCCCGAGCTTCCCGTTGGTTCCATGGTGTTTGTTCACCAGGTTGATCCAACGGATATTGCCATGGGCGACAATGCAACTTTTTACCGATCGGACGGCGCCGTGGTGACTCACCAGGTGTACGAGGTCGACCCTGTGGCGCAGACGATCAGCACGCAGGGAATCGCAAACAAAAATGCAGATGGAACCATCATGCACGACGCCGAGCAGACGCCTTTTTCACGCGTGATCGGCGTCGTTTCTTTTTGTGTCCCTTACCTGGGCTTCGTTAACGCATATTGCACGACGATGCCCGGTTTGCTTGTTGTGGTGGCCGTTCTGGCGCTGCTGGTCGCGGCGTCGATAGTGCTCGATCGGATGGTTCCCGACGAGCCTGCGGGCAATCATGCCCGCGCGCATGCGGGGGAGCGGCGTCCATAGCGGCAGGGGAGAGGCGTCGGCAACGGCAAGGGCCGTTGCCGGGGAAGTCGATTTTCGAAAGGAAGAGGACGATGGAAAACAAGAAGAAAAAGCGCTACGGCATCGTTGCCGCCTTGCTGCTGCTGGTGCTGGCCGCCGGCGTGGGCACCTATGCATGGCTGACGGCGCAGTCGAGCCTGACCAACAACTTCACTACTGCGGGCATCAACAAGCCAACTACCGATCCCGACAAACCGGGGCAGCCAATTCCGACTGACCCCAATAAGGTCAACGGCAACCTGACCGAGACCAAATGGGTTAAGGACTCTAAGCTCGCCCCCGGCGTGTCTGTTGCCAAGAATCCCAATGTCGGTATCGGCAAGGGGTCAGAGGATGCATATGTGTACGTTTTCGTGAGCAACAAGACGGCGCCTGCCGGGACCATAGACTCCAAGACGACTTACTTCACCATTAACCCTGGCTGGAAGGCCGTTGATGCGACCGCCGTTGCGGGCGAGCCGACTCATTATCTCGGTGGCCTCTTCGTTTATGTTGGCAATGGGACCGAGGCCACTCCGCTTATTGCCAGCAAGACCGAGGACAAGTGGACCGGTGAGCTGTTCACCCAGGTGACTACGCCCAAGGAGACCGAGCAAAAGGATTTCGCCAATCCTGCCACGATGGATGTCAACTGTTTCATTTACGCAGCAGACGACACCACTGAGGGTTCGTCTGCGTCTGCTTTGGCTGCTGCCCAGACTTGGGCTAACGGCCTGAAGTAATCTCACCCCCCTCCACCGAGATCCCGGCCCGCTCCCCATCCCCATTTTCGGGTCGGGATCTCGGTCCCCCTTTGATCGACGATTGGCGAACGTAATGCTCAACAATCTTTCCGACAATCAGAAACGCACCTTGGCGCTTGCCGCGATGGCGCTGTTGGCCCTGGCGTGCCTGTGCGGCACGCTGGCTTTTACCGTTGATATGGTCCCGGCGAACAACGTCCTATCGTTTGGCAGCGTGAAGGTACGAGTCTGCGAATACACCCTAAACGAGCAGGGCGAGGAGATTCCGTTTGAGGCCAACGAGCACGGGGGCTATCCCGACACCAAGGCCGGGGGCTCTGACATCAGCCGCATCGTGCGCGTGGAGAACGCCGGCGCGCAGCCTGAGTACGTTCGCGCACGTCAGCGCATGACGTCAGTGGCGCCCGACGGTTCGAGCGCGGATGCCTCGGGCAACGTTGCCTTTCACGTGAACGCGGGCGAGGGGTCCCCGTGGATCGATGGCGGCGATGGGTGGTACTACTACCGCGGATTGGCTGGTCGTGGCGGCATGCTCGACCCCGGCGCCATGACGGAGAGTCTCATGGACTCGCTGCGCTTTGTGGGCGACTACCACGATGCCGCGCGCGACGGCTCATTCAGGCTCGATATCGACGTCCAGGCCGTGCAGGCCAAAAACCAGCAGGCAAACGATACCGTCCTCGACGTGCTCGACGTCGCGGGCTGGCCGGAGGCGAACTAGCCCATGGAGATTAAGAATATGAACCGAGGCGTGCTCGGCAGGCTGGTTGCCGTGGCGACAATCGCCCTTTGCTGCGTTATGGTGCTGCCGGCGGCGGCGCATGCCGAGGATCAGACCGAATTCCACATCACAAACAGGAACGACTTCCTGGCGTGCGTCGCGCTGTCGCGACAGCGCGACACGTCGCAGTGGCGCGTCTATCTCGATAACGATATCGTTCTTAACGATGATGATATGAACGCCATTGTTGCGGATACGGTCAAGCACCTCTCCTTTGGCAACAAAGAACATCCCTTTAAGGGCGTCTTTGACGGTCAAAACCATACCGTGAAGGGCCTGAACTACGAGAATAAGGTCTTGGACCCCGAGCGCGACACGGGCTTCTTTGCCGAGACCGACGGCGCCACCATCAAGAACTTCCTTGTCGAGGACGCCAACATCTGGGCGGACTTCCGCGGCGGTATCATCGTGGGCAGGGCCGTCAACACCAGCTTCGAAAACGTCATGGTCATGGAGAGCACCCTGCACGTGACTTGCGCCAACAACATGCTCAACGTGATTACCAACGCGGGCTTTGAGGGAGGCCTGATCGCCGGCGAGCTCGACGGCTGCAACCTCTATAACTGCGAGGTCCGTGGCGGCCGCGCCGTCAACAACACGACCTCGGGCGTACAGGCAATCGGCGGCGAGGGCCTGTATATGGCGGCGTTTGCCGGCTACGTCAAGAACTCGACCATCGAGTACTGCCGCGTGACGCCTACGCGCAACGAGGATGGCTCGATTGCCGAGAAGGGCATGACCGACGTCACCAATAAATACGATGTGGCCGTCGGCGCCCTGGGCGGCAACAACGTGTACGCCTCGGGCTTTGTGGGCTGCATGGCGGGCGACGCCAAGATCATCGACTGCTTCTCGACGGCGCAGTGCTACAGCTATGCCGCATCGTACGTGGGCGTTGTCGCCGTGACGCGCGCGTGGA
>CABQNF010000084.1 GCA_902465465.1 uncultured Collinsella sp.
CTACGCGTACTTTATGTTCCCGGGCGAGCTGCCGCTCACCGAGGAGGCAACGGCGCGCCTGACCGCACTTTCCGAGTTCCAGGACCTGGGCAGTGGCATGCGCATCGCCATGCGCGACCTGGAGATTCGCGGCGCTGGCTCGCTTATGGGCGCCGAGCAGCACGGCAATCTGTCGAGCGTGGGCTTTGACCTGTTTACGCAGATGCTGGGTCAGGCCGTGGCCGAGGCGCGCGGCGATGACGACGCCGGCGTGGAGGCGGCGAGCGTGGGCATTAACCTGCCGGCCGACTATTTCTTGTCCGAGGAGTACCTGCCGGCGGTGGACCAGCGCGTGCTCGTATACCGCAAGCTCGCGGCTGCAGAGGACCTGGAGAGTATCGACGAGGTACAGGAAGAGACCGAGGCCGCGCATGGTGAGCTGCCGTTGGCGGGGCTTAACCTGTTCAATCGCGCGCGCATCCGCATCCGCGGCGAGCGCCTGGGGCTCGAGAGTGTCACGCTCAGTGGCGGACGCATCACGTTTTTGGGCGTCGACGTGCCCAAGAAGGTGGCCTATGAGCTTAAGACTCGCTATGGCGCGGTGAACTTCCCCAAGAGCCGCAAGCTGTCGGTGCCTTACAAGGCGGGCGCCGGTGCGGGCAGCGGCCTGGGTCGCGGCCTCGACGCCAACGACGGCACCGGCCCGGTGGCGGCCGCGCTCATGCTGCTGCAGCAGTTGGGTGCGAGCGACGACGACTAACGGGTCGACGCTGCAAACGCCCCATTTGGGCACTCTGGCTCCATCGAAAGGAAAGCATGTTCGGATACATCTATAAGAAAGATGTCGCCATTATCGCGGTTGTCCTGTGCCTTTGTCTGGGCGTGGGCAGTTTCTTCGATTATCAGATCTCGAGCGCGCTGTTCAATATCGGCAGCATGTACGGCCGCTTTATCGAGGCCGCCGGCGAGCTGCCGTTTGAGCTGACAGCGAGCATCGCAGGCGTTATGCTCGTGCGCGCGGTGCGTCCCGACTCCAGGGGGAGCAAATGGCTCGCCGTGCTCGGCATCCTCGTCAACGTTGGCCTGGTCGGCTACGAGATCGTTTCGTCCCTGCGCGTCGGCGGCAAGCTCATCGCGTTTCAGCTGGTGCTGACGTTTGTGCTGGTCATTGCGGTTAACGTTATTGCCTATCGCCTTACGCGCGACACCGCGCCCGACGAGCTTACGCGCTGGGCGTTGATGGTACTTGCCGTGTGGGTCGCTCAGGCCATTATCCTCAACGTGATCGTCAAGCCGCTGTGGTCGCGCCCGCGCATGCGCGTGATCGAGGTCACGCCGGGGCTCAATTTTCAGCCGTGGTGGGTAATCGGCAATCCCGACAAGTGGACCTATATCGCCGCCGGCGTGATCAAGGACGGGTTCAAGTCGTTCGCGAGCGGGCACACCGCGCATGCGGCGATCGGCCTTATGCTCGCCGGGCTTCCCGCGGCAGCCTTTAAGGAAAAACCTTCGCGTCGCCGCGTGATCTTTTGGGCGGCGGCTGTGGTCGCGGCGCTCGTCGCCTTTGGCCGTATCGTGATCGGAGCTCACTTTTTGAGCGACGTGAGCTGCGGCTTTGCCCTGGTGTTGGCGCTTGAGTGCCTTGCCGCGCGCGTTGCCTATCCCAACGGCGTACAATAGCCCCGTTTGAATCATCGGGCCCGTGCCCGGCTAGAGAGGATTGCCATGCTCGCGTTTAACAACGACTATTCCCACGGCGCACATCCGGCAGTGCTGCAGGCGCTCGTCGACACCAATATGGAGCCGCAGCCCGGCTACGGTACCGATGCGCACACCGAGCGTGCCAAGCAGCTTATCCGCGAGGCCTGTCAGGCCCCCGATGCCGACGTGTTTTTTCTGGTGGGCGGCACGCAGGCCAACGCGACGGTGATCGACATGCTGCTTGCGCCCTACGAGGGCGTCGTTGCTGCCGAGACTGGCCACGTCGCCTGTCACGAGGCGGGCGCCATCGAGTTTGGCGGTCACAAGGTGCTCACCATCCCCGGCTATGAGGGTAAGATGCGCGCCGAGGACCTCGAGAACTATATCCAGGTGTTCTACGAAAACGAGAGCTACGAGCACACGGTGTTCCCGGGCGCTGTGTACGTGAGCCTATCGACCGAGTACGGCACGCTGTACTCCAAGGCCGAGCTCGCGGCGATTCATGCGGTGTGCCAGAAGCGCGAGATTCCGCTGTTTGTGGACGGTGCCCGCTTGGCCTATGCGCTGGCGTCCGATGAATGCGACATTACCCTGCCCGAGCTGGCGCAGCTGTGCGACGTGTTCTACATCGGCGGCACCAAGTGCGGCGCGCTCTGCGGCGAGGCTGTGGTGTTCTGCGGCATGCACGCCCCGGCGCATCCCATTCCGCGCATTAAGCAGCATGGTGCGTTGCTGGCCAAGGGTCGCCTGACGGGCGTGCAGTTTGAGGCGCTCTTTACCGACGGCCTGTATTTTGAGATTGGTCGCCAGGCGATTGAGACCGCTCAGGCGCTGCGTCGCGTGCTGCACGAGCGCGGCTACCAGTTCTTCTTGGAGACGCCGACCAACCAGCAGTTCGTGATTCTGCCCAACGAGGATATGGCCCGCATTCGCGAGCATGCCTCGATCGAGTACTGGGAAAAGTACGACGAGACCCACACGGTGGTGCGCTTTTGCACCAGCTGGGCCACGACGCAGGAGGACATCGACGCGCTGGCGGCTGTCCTGTAGCCTGATGTAATGACGAGGGGCCGCCATGCGCTGGGTTTGGCGCAGGGCGGCCTTTGCTTTTGGGGGAGAAGGGTTGTATGACCGAGATGTCCGAGCCGACGATTCGCCTGGCGACTCCCGAAGACGCGCCGGCGTTGCTTGCCATCTATGAGCCGTATGTGCGCCAGACGGCGATTACCTGCGAATACGAGGTGCCGAGCGTTGAGGAGTTCGCCGGGCGTATCGAGCGTACGCTCAAGCGCTATCCGTATTTGGTGATGGAGTTGGACGGGCATCCGGTGGGCTATGCCTATGTGAGTCCGCTCAACAGCCGCGAGGCATACGACTGGTCGGTCGAGACATCGATCTACCTGGCGCGCGACGTGCGCCACGGCGGGCTGGGCCGCAAGCTGCACGATGCGCTCAAGCAATGCCTGATCGCGATGGGCATCACCAACATGTGCGCGCTCATTGCCGTGCCGCACGACAAGGACGACGAGTATCTAACGCACAACAGTCAGGATTTCCATGCCCATATGGGCTACCGCCTGGTGGGCGCCTTTGACCGCTGCGCCCAAAAGTTCGGCCGCTGGTACGACATGTGCTGGATGGAGCTGGTCCTTGCCGAGCGCACGCCCAACCAACCCAAGCCAACCTGGTTCCCCGACCTCCTCGCCTAAAACCACCACGAAGGCGCCTGTCCCCTTTGTGGTGGTTTTGGCAGGTTAGCCGATGGGCTCGGTGTATTTGGCGCGGTCGGTGCGCTGGATGCGCTTGGAGACATGGAGCGGGCGGCCGTCGGTGTCGTAGACGTAGTCGGTGATCAGGATCAGCGCCTGCCCACGCTCAACGTTGAGCAAAAACGCCTCGTTTTGCGAGGCATAGCACACCTCAAAGGTCTTATGTCCCTGTGCCGGCGCGCGATGGAATTCCTGGCGCAGCGTGGCGTAGAGCGAACCGTTGATATCGCGGTCGATGAGTGCCTCAAAGCTCGGTGGTAGATAGGTGGTCTCCAGGCACAGTGGCGCATCGTCCAGATAACGCAGACGGACAAGTTTGACGAGCTTGCTGCCCACGGCGGCATCAAAGAACTTGGCTATGCTGCCGCCCGCCTTGGTAAAGCCCGAGTCCACCGTGCGCGTGGTGGGCTTCATGCCCTGACCCTGGACCTGCGCCGTATAGCTCGAAAACACCAGGTTGTTCTCGTGGAGCGCCGGCGTGTCGGCCACAAAGGCGCCGCGCCCGCGCTCGGTTCGAACCAGACCCTCATCAACGAGCACCTTAAGGGCATGGCGTACGGTGCTGCGCGACAGCCCCGATTCGTCCATGAGTTCCATCTCGGACGGCAGCTTGTCTCCGCGCGCGTAGGTGCCGGCGGCGATGCGGTCGCGCAACATGCCCGCCAAGCGCTCGTACTGGCTCAGTTTCTTTTTAGATGAAGCGTTCATGCGATCAACCTGTATCTAACTTGTATGCGAGTCTAATCAAGCATGTATTCAATACAACAATAAAACCGCTGATAGCTAGTTATCGAAAACCGCATCAGCAAAATTTCTAAGACAAATATAGCATACAACTAGTCGACATAGCCAAAACATGTATGTAACTTGTATGCCATCGAGAGCATCAAACGAGAAGAAAGGCTGATGCACGATGACTACTCAGGAACAGGTTAAGGACGTCGTCTCCCAGGTTTTGGCTGACAAGGCTGACAAGGGCGGCATCAAGCGCGTCGTGTGGATTGGCGCCGGCGGATCCAACGGCGGTAACTATCCTGCCCAGTACTTTATGGAGCACGAGGCCACACAGGTCGTGAGCTCCAGCTACACCAGCAACGAGTTCGTGCACGCAACCCCTGCCTATGTCAACGAGAACACTCTGGCCGTCGTCGTGTCCATGCGCGGCACCAAGGAGACCATCGTCGCCGCCCGGGTCGCCAAGGACCACGGCGCCAGCACCATCGCCATCTATGTTGACGAGTCCGGCCTCACCGAGGTCTGCGACTACAAGATCCAGTACGACAGCCTGGCCGTCGACGAGTCCTGCATGGGCCGCACCAACTCCGCTGTCGTGACCATGATCGCCATGGAGCTTACGCAGCAGACCGAGGGCTATGCCGAGTACGAGACCGCCATGGCCGCCTTCGACTTGGTCGACCCTATCTATCGCAAGGCCGTCGAGTACACTCGTCCGCTCGCTGCCAAGTGGGCCGAGCAGAACGCCGACAAGCCCTGCATCAACGTCATGGCTCAGGGCCCGCTCTTTGGTGCCGCCTACGTCTTTAGCATCTGCAACGTGCAGGAGATGCTGCAGATCGACTCCTGCACCATCAACACCTGTGACTTCTTCCACGGCCCCTTCGAGATCCTGGACAAGCGCACCTCGCTGTTCCAGCTCATCAGCGTCGGCCGCAGCCGCTGCAACGACGAGCGCGGCATCCGCTTCGTCAACCAGTACGGTGGCGAGCGCGTCTATCAGCTCGACGCCAAGGAGCTCGGCCTCAATGACATCAAGGACAGCGTGAGCGAATACTTCAACCACCTGATCTTTGCCCCGATTCTCAACAACGTGTACATGCGCGCGCTCTCTGCCGTCACCCACAAGGACTACATGACGCGACGCTACATGTGGAAGATTGAGTATTAGTTACGGCGTTTTACCAAACGCCGTAACCGCTCGACGCTGCGCGGGCCGCATTTGGTCAATCTGGCGTTCAACTTCAAGGGCGCGACCGGAAGGTCAGCGCCCTTTCGTTTCAC
>CABQNF010000085.1 GCA_902465465.1 uncultured Collinsella sp.
TGCCGGCATCCGAGGTGCAGGATTACGCGCTGGAGGTGGCTGCCTACACGAGCGGTCGCGGACATCTGTACCTAGAGTTCGCCGGCTATGCGCCTTGTCACGATGCCGAGCGCGTCATTGAGACGGCCGCCTATGAGCCCGAGGCCGATCTGCCTAACACGCCCGATTCGGTCTTTTGCTCTCACGGCGCCGGTTACACGGTCAAATGGTACGACGTACCCGCCGCGGCGCACGTAAAGGTCGATCCCGCTACCTTCCGCCCCTGGCGAGCAGCAGATGCCGAGTTTTTCGGCCACATGTGACAAAGGGACAGTTCCTTTGTCACATCCTGTTGGTATAACTCGGTACAAGTTGGTATAACTATTACCAGGGTTTGCCAATCCGAGGAGGCCGACATGAATCCAAATCCCTTTAAGCCCACGGCTGGTAAGCGGCCCCCGGTACTCATCGGCCGCGAGTCGGTCATCGAAGATTTCGAGGAAGGGCTCGATAACGGCGCCGGAGCGCCGGGTAGGCTCATGCTCATTACGGGAAACCGCGGCTGTGGCAAAACAGTTCTCTTGCGGGAGCTACAGCGTTTGGCTAGTGAGCGCGGATGGGCGGTTGTCTCCGATTCCGCTTCGCTTGGCTTATGCGACCGCTTGGCCGACGCGCTTCGCTCGAATAGGCCCGTTGTGACGTCAATGGAATTCGGTCCGTCGTTTGGCCGGATGTCGGTCGAGGCGGCGCGAGCAAAGGGCGAGACGTTGCGAGGGCTGGTCAACGAGCGCCTCAAGAAGCTCGGTCCAGGCAAGGGCATACTGTTTGCGATTGACGAGGCTCAATCTGCGTCTATCGAGGAGCTGGCGGCTCTTGCCGTTCTCTATCAGCAGGTGCTCGGAGACCAGGATGCCACGGGCTTGTCCGATAGCGACCAGCGCGGCCTTGCGCTTGTTTTTGCCGGCTTACCCAGTATGGTTGACGATCTGCTCGAAGAGCCGAGCGTGACGTTTTTGCGGCGTGCCCAGCAGCGTACGCTGGGGGCGATATCTTTGCCCAAGGTGCGCGATTCGTATATCCAGACGGTCAAAGACGCTGGTCTTTACGTTGACGCGGAGACGGCGGACCTTGCAGCGCGCAAAAGCATGGGGCATCCCTATATGGTTCAGCTGGTGGGCTATTACATGTGGCGGTCTGCTGTCCGGCGTGGCTCGCAGGTCATCGAAAGGCGCGATGTCGAGGATGGCCATGCGGATGCCGCCTCCGAGTTCTACGAAGCGGTTGACGCGCCCCTGTATTACGGGCTGCGCAGTCCACAGCGCCTTTTTATCGAGGCCATGGCGGTTGACGAGGGTAAACCGACGCGAATGGCGGACATCATTGAGCGCTGCGATCGCACTCAGAGCTGGGCGAGCAAATATCGCGCAAGCCTGATTCGCGAGCGCGTCATCGAGGCTGCCGGATACGGCCTCGTCCGGTTTACCGTGCCCATGCTGGGCGAGTATATCCGCGACCGCATTTTATGGCACGAGTAATGTGAAAAGGGACGGCCCCTTTGTGACATCGATAGATGTGAGGTCAAAACATGGCGATTCAAACTGAGCGATTGACGCTTCGTCCGTGGCGCGAGACGGATGCGGCGAGCTTGTATGCATACGCGAGCGACCCGGACGTGGGGCCGGCTGCGGGCTGGCCGCCCCATCGAAGCATTGAAGAAAGCAGAGAGATCATTCGGACGGTCTTTACGGCGCCCCATACCTTTGCCATTTGCCTGCCTGAGACAGACGAGCCCGTGGGCAGCATCGGGCTCATGCCGCCTCGCTGTGAGTCGAACTCGAGTTCGAGGTGGGCTATTGGATCGCCAAGCCGTTCTGGGGCCGAGGCTTTGCCCCCGAAGCAGTACGAGCCATGCAGCGCTATGCGTTCGAAACGCTTGGCTGCAAGGCGCTTTGGTGCGGATACTACGAGGGCAATAACAAGTCGTTACGCGTCCAGCAAAAATGTGGGTTCGCGCCACATCACGTTGAGCGCGACGTGCCCTGCGAGCTTATGGGCGATGTACGTACCGAGTGCTTTACGTATTTGACCTGCGAAGACTGGCGCGGGCGGGCAGAAGGGGAGCGATGACGGTGTCGCAACAACCAAGTGCTATCGAGGTGCGTGGCGCGCGCGTCCATAACCTTAAGGACATCGATATCGATATCCCGCTGGGAAAGCTCGTGGGTATTGCCGGCGTGTCGGGTTCGGGCAAGAGTTCGCTGGCGCTGGGGGTTCTTTATGCCGAGGGTTCGCGTCGCTACTTGGAAGCACTCAGCACCTATACTCGACGTCGCCTGACACAGGCCGAACACGCCCAGGTGGATGAGGTCTTGCACGTGCCGGCGGCGCTCGCATTGCATCAGCGCCCCAGCGTGCCGGGCGTGCGTTCCACCTTTGGCACCATGACCGAGCTCAACAACAGCCTGCGTCTGCTCTTTAGCCGCTGCGCCCATCACGTGTGCCCGCACTGCGGGGCGCGCGTGGAGCCGAGCCTTAATGTGGCCGCAGGCCTATCGCTCGCGTGTCAGACATGCGGCCGTGAGTTCTACGCGCCGAGTGCCGAGGATTTGGCTTTCAATAGCGGCGGCGCGTGTCCCACTTGTGGCGGCACCGGTGTCATGCGCGAGGTGGACGAGGCGAGCCTGGTGCCCGACGAGTCAAAGACTATCAACGAGGGCGCGGTGCTTCCTTGGGGCACACTCATGTGGGATCTGATGAAGCAAGTGGCCGGCGAGATGGGCGTGCGCACCGACGTGCCGTTTAACCAGCTCACGCCTCAAGAGCGCGACATCGTGTTCCATGGTCCGGCGGTTAAAAAGCACATCCTCTACGTTCCCAAAAACGGCGAGGGCGCCACGCCGCTCGACTTCACCTATTACAACGCCGTCTATACCGTCGAGAATGCGCTCGCCAAGGTTAAGGACGACAAGGGCCTCAAACGCGTTGCGCGCTTTTTGCGCGAGGGCCCATGCCGCGACTGCAGCGGCACGCGTCTCTCCGAGGCGGCACGCCAGCCCCAGGTGCGCGGTATCAATCTGGCGCAGGCGGCGGCCATGACGCTGGGCGAGGCGATTGAGTGGGAGATGCGGCCCATGGCGACGGATATCTGCGATTCGTTTTTGAGCACGGCCCGTCGTCTGGTCGACCTGGGTCTCGATTACCTTTCACTCGATCGCGCCGGTGCCACGCTTTCCACGGGTGAGCGCCAGCGCGTGCAGCTTGCTCGCGTGGTGCGCAATCCATCGACGGGCGTGCTCTATGTGCTGGACGAGCCCTCGATCGGCTTGCATCCTGCCAATGTCGACGGCTTGGTGGGTGTGATGCGCGATCTGGTGGATGACGGCAACACCGTGGTTGTTGTCGACCACGATACGCGCGTACTGGCGGAAGCCGACTATCTGGTCGAGATGGGCCCCGTTGCCGGAGCAGGCGGCGGTAATGTGATTGCCGCTGGCACGGTGGACGAGCTCGAACAATCGCAGGGCAGCCGCATCGCTCCGTTTTTGCGCGCAGAGTCCAAGCGCTTGCGTCCGCAGGTGACTGACGAGGAAATGTTCGACCAGGGGCATATTCGCATGGCAACCGATGCCATCCATACCGTCAAGCCGCTCGAAGTTGATATCCCGCGCGGCCGCCTTGTTGCGGTTACGGGCGTTTCGGGTTCGGGCAAGACGACGTTGGTGCTCGAGACGCTCATCCCGGCGCTTAAGGCGCAGGCAGCCGGCGAGCGCCTGCCAAAACATGTGCGCTGGGTCGATGCCGAAGGCATTGCCCGCGCAAACCTGATTGACGCTACGCCTATCGGCGCCAACGTGCGCTCGACAGTGGCGACTTATGCCGACATTCATGACGAGCTGCGTCGCGCCTTCGCCCGTACGTCCGAGGCCAAAGCAGCCGGCTACAAGGCGGGTGCCTTTAGCTACAACACTGGCGCCTTGCGCTGCCCTACGTGCGATGGCACGGGCTCGATATCGCTCGACGTGCAGTTTTTGCCCGACGTCGAGATCGTCTGCCCGGCATGCCGTGGTTCGCGCTACGCCGAGGCCGCCTCGCATATCCATCGCGAGGGCAAGGACGGGAGCCTGCTTACGTTGCCGCAGCTCATGGACATGAGTGTGGACGAGGCCCTCGACGCCACGGTGGGGCTCAAAAAGGTGCAGGCGCGCTTGCAGACCTTGCACGACCTGGGCCTGGGTTATCTCACGCTTGGCGAGCCCACACCGGCGCTTTCGGGCGGCGAGGCACAACGTCTTAAGCTCGCGAGCGAGATGGGCCGCGTGCAGGATGATGCCGTATTCGTATTTGATGAGCCCACGATTGGCCTGCATCCGTTCGATGTTCAGGTGCTGTTGAACGTGTTTGACGGCCTCGTTGCCAAGGGCGCCACAGTTATCGTGATCGAGCATGACCTCGACCTTATCCGTAACGCCGATTACGTGATTGACATGGGGCCGGGCGGTGGCGATGTGGGCGGGCAAATCGTCTGCGCCGGCACGCCGAGCGACATCGCAGCCTGCTCCGCAAGCATCACCGGTCGTTATCTATAGGCGATGCGACAAAGGGGCACCCCTTTGTCGCATTGACTTCTATTTCACGCATTGAGCCGCGAGATAGTCGCGGAAGAATGGCAATTCAAATGCGACGAGCCCTCGTCCTCGTTCTCCGATGATGCCGGCATCTATCATGCGGCGTCGGTAGCGGGAGACCTGCTGCGGCGAACGCTTAAGGCGCTCGACAAGGTCAGCGGTGGTGGACTCTTCCTCGTCATCGAGCATGGCGATGAGGAATCGCTTGTCCTCTGCAGTGAGTTCCCGATAGGTTGCCGCGAGGATTCGGTCATCCATCTCGTCGCGCGCGATTTTGATTCCCAGGTCAAAGTCGCGTGACGAGATTTCCTTCGAATCGCTTGTGAGATCCCAGGCACGGTAGCCTACGAGTTGCAATAGGAAGGGAAAACCAGAGATCGAGCGAACGGCTCTATCGATTCCCTCAGCATCTGCCAGGCGATCGTTTTCCTGGATTGTGCGAATCAAGGCCTCGCGCACGTCATAGTCGGCAATGCGACCCAGATGATATTGTTGGGCGCGGCGAAGGAACGAGACCGTCTTGTGGTTCAGCAACGTCGAGACGTTGTTGGGAAGCCCCGCCATGAGCAGCGCGACGCGTTTCCCATCGGTCACAAAGTGCTGATACGTGGCTGCGAGCTGAATCATCTCGTCGAGTGTCGGGTCCACCTCGTCAACCGTGACGAGCAGACCGGTGCCCGCCTCGTTGAGCTGGTCGATGATGTCGCTCATGCGATAACGCCAGGTTGAGGCATCGTGAACGCGATTGGCCTCGATGCTGCCGAGCGGTGCAATTCCGAGACTGGTGACTTCGAAGTGGCTGGACGGG
>CABQNF010000086.1 GCA_902465465.1 uncultured Collinsella sp.
TGCCGGGGCGGTCCTGAGCATCACCGACGACTGCGGTCGCACGCTGGCGGCCGACGGCACGTGGGATGCAGAGGGCAAGGCCACCGTCGCCACGGGCGAGGACGGTCGCGTGACCGTCTCGGGCGTGGACTCGGGCAAGCTGGAGGTCCGCGAGTTCAAGGCGCCCAAGGGCTACACCGCCTTTGAGGGCACGCGATCCGTGACGGTCAAGGCCGAGGGCCTGGACGTCGACCAGGTGGCCGCCGCCAAGCCCAAGCTCACCATCACGGCCGCGCGGACGGGTCGACGGGCAGCCTGGAGGCGTCGCTCATTAATACGCCCGCCGGCACACCCCCTAGCATTACCACCGGAGGCTTTATGCCCTCGACTGGCGATATGGCAATGTACGCCGCGGCCGCCGCAGCGGTCGCCGGAGCCGCGCTCATCGTGGTCGCGCTCCTGGTCAAGCGGGGAGGTGGCAGCCATAAAGAGTAGCTGGCAGCCCCACAGAGAGCGGGGCGAGACGTAGCGAAGTAGATGCTAAGACACAGACAGATGATGACCGATCGAATGAGTTACGAAGTAGAAAGCAGAGGAAAGAAGATGCACATGAACAAGAACATCGCACGCCTGGCAGTAACCGCCGGCCTCACGGCGGCGTTGAGCTTCGGCGGCGTCATGGCACCGGTGACCATGGCGTTTGCAGAGGGCGGCTCGGCGGTCCCGGACAACAGTATCATCATTGAGCAGAGCGAGAGTAACAAGGGTGCCGCTAAGACGAGGTTCGTTCCGTACCAAATCTTCAAGGCAAAAGTTCATGACGGCGAGAATGGAAAGGTCGCATCCGATGTTGATTGGGCTGATACCATAGCGAACCAAACCACTAAGGACCAGATTATTGCTGTTATCCGCAGCGATGCTAGTAATGGCGAAAAGCTTCCCGGAACTCCTTCTGCTCAGGATGTTGCTGATTGGTTGGGCACCTATGTGTCCGAAGGCGGCAAGGAACTCGTTGTTAAGAACGGAGACTTGCTTAATAAAATAGCCGCCATTGTAAAGAAGAACGAGCAGCCGTCAGGTGAGGCGTTCGATGCTGGTGGTTCTTTTGAGGCTGAGAGCACTGGCTACTATCTCTTCCTGACAGACGATAACTCCATCGGTACGAAGAGCGACTATTCCAACAAAAAACAGACGGGCACTTCGCCGATTTTCGCCGTCGTAGGTGGTACTGGAGTAACCGTGACCGAGAAAACCGGCATTCCCACGGTTACGAAGGAGATCAAGGACGACAAGCTCACTAGCAATTGGGCCGATAAGGCCGACTCTCAGGTGGGCCAGGACGTCAAGTATCGACTGACCGGTACCGTTGCTAGCAATATTGCTACATTCGATAATTACTATTATCAGTTCCACGATACGCTTTCCGCCGGATTGCAGGCCAATAAGGAGTCTGTTGAGGTCACGATTTACAAAGATAGGAATGATTCAACGGGCACTGTAATTAAACGGGATGATAAGAAGTACACAGTTGACTGCACCGCGCAGGCAGACGGCAGTAGCCTGCTGACGGTTACCTTTGATGACCTCAAAGCAGCCGGTGCCGCCCTCACCCCTGATTCCAAGGTTGTTGTCACCTATACCGCTCAGCTTAATCCCGAGAAAGCGGTCGTTGGCAGCACGGGCAACGACAACGAAGTTAAGCTCATCTATTCCAACAATCCCATGAGCGAAGGAAAGGGTGAGTCTGTGCCCGATACCGTTCGCGATTACACCTATGCTCTCAAGCTCATCAAGGAAGATTTTGACGATAGCACCAAGCTCAAGGACGTTAAGTTTACCATCAAGGCTACGGGCGCTGACGAGCTTGCATCTGGCGTGGAGGGCAAGCAGTTTGTTCAGAAGAATGGTTCGCTTGGCGATACTGAATACGTGTTTCAGACTAACGAGAAAGGTGAAATCAGCGTTAAAGGCCTCGATGCCGGCACTTACACGGTGCATGAGGTCGAGGACAGTAACCCTGGCTACAACACTCTGCCCGACTTCACCTTTAAAATCTCGACTGTAAAGGATGACGGCACCGACAGCCTCAAGCAGCCCGAAGGAGAAAATACCCTGCATGTTACTGCCAGCAAGTCGAATGCCGCTCTTGTTGAGGAGCCTCGCTTTGTCGACGACACCGTTATCCTCACCGTCAAGAACAAGAAGGGCTCCAACCTCCCGCTCACCGGTCTTAACGGTGTGACCTTCACTTGGATCGCTGGTGGCGCGGTGCTGTGCATTGGCGTGGCGCACCTCATCCGCAGCCGTAAGCAGGCTGAGGAGTCCGAGCAGGAGTAACGCTCGCTCACCCATCCCTTTGGCAGGTGGGATGTGATGGCCATGAGACTTGCGGACACTTTTCTCGTCCATCGACGTTCTTGCTTCGCCATTCTCTTTTCGGGGCAGACTCCGCACTGGAGTCTGCCCTGTTTTTTGGGACAACGCAGCCAGCCTCCACCGTCCGATGCGGGTACGTTCGTCATCGCGTTTCTTGACTCGTATGAGGTTCGGATTAAGGTCCGTAGGCGCACGCGCGGTGCGGACGGTAGAAGGCATTTGCGCCACAAGCGCAAATAAGAATGCCCGGGGTTAGAGGCCCGGGCATTTAACAAAACCAGAAAACTAGGCCGCCCGCGCTTTCGAACACTTACGCGGGATGCGTCGTTTCCTACAGACATTGTATCCCGAATCGCCCAGCCGATTCGGGACATTTTGAAAACGCAAATGCTGGCTTATGCACGAAAGTAATCTCGTTAATTCCGAAAATTATGTATAATTCCAATTTAAACTGGAATCAAACGAAAACGATGGAAATGAACGAAGCGCTAATCTACTTACAAGAAGCACTAGGCCTCTCCGCCAAGACCAAAACTTGGCCTGGATCCGCACGCTTGCCGCTGCATCTGCGGGCGATTGAGGTCCGCGCTGTTGACGCAAACGGTTTTTCGTTTTTGCTTGCAAGTTTGCCTACAGGCGTCGGGCTTCCCGAGGCTAAGAGAGTCTATAGCCAGCTAGCCTTGCGCGCGGAGACTCCTGTTGTCGTTTCGTTTCCTGATGCCGATGCACGTCAGCGCAAAGCATTGATCGCACAAGGGATTCCCTTTGTCTGCCCAGGTAGACAGGCTTTTCTTCCATTTATGGGCACAGCCTGCACGGAGAGGGGCGGTGCCCGGTTTCGCAATCGCGCGACCAAGATGTCACCCAACGCACAGGCTGCCGCAATCTGGGGAGTAGCCCAGGAGCCATATCGTCCCTATGACCTTTGTCGTGCGCTTGGGATTTCGGCAAGCCGCGCGAGTGAGGCCATAACCGAGCTTGTTGACAGGGGGCTCGCGAGGCGCGAGCGTCGCGAGCGACGTGTCGTCGTGTTCCCTGTTGCCGTTGATCTTCTGCTCAGTGAGCACATGGCAGAGCTCTCCTCGCCTGTCTCGAAGGTCTTTTTTGCAAGGAAGACGCCGCAGATCGACTGTCTTGTTGACGCCGGGGAGACGGCGCTCGCCGCGCGTTCGATGCTCGCTGCGCCGGGCATGGAACAAAAGGCCGTCTTAAGAAGTGCATGGCGTCAACTGAGCGACCTCGAAGTCGCAGACGGGGAGTTGCCGGATAACGAGACGGCGATGATCCAAGTGTGGCGCTATGCGCCCGTGTTTGCCGACTCCTCCCGTGTCGACAACATTTCGCTCGCGCTATCTTTGGCGGCAATTGACGATGAGCGAATTCAGCTCGAAGTCGATCGAATGTTTGAAAGGGAATATCCATGGCAAGAAGCGCTGTAGAAGGTCTCCAAGAATTCGGACCGTATGCGGCGTTTCGGTCCTAGTTGCGTTGTCCGGCGCGGAAGCTTGCTAATCGGCTATTATTTGTTTAGACAACCTGAGCTGTAAAGGAGTGACCGGCGATGGTGCAGGGCGCCAAACATATGAAGAGCAATAACGCCGCGGACAACGGTGGCTCAAGCCCCCAGCCCAAGCCAAAGCCCAAACGTCGTCGCAAGCGACTGCCGCGCTGGGCCGACCGGCTCATCACCATCGTCATCATCCTTATTGGCGTGGGCCTTATGACCTGGCCGTGGATCTTGGACCGGCTCGAGGCCTCGGGCGTGTTCAACCAGATCAGCACGGTGTCCAGCACCGTGGACGCGCTGTCTGCCGAGGAGCGCGAGCGCATCCTGCTCCAGGCGCGCTCCTTTAACGAGCAGCTGGCGGGCGAGGCCACCGAGCTTCCCGCCGACCAGATCGAGCCCTACGCTCAGCAACTCATCTTTGACCGCGACCCCATGATGAGCTGGGTCGAGATCCCCTCCATCGACGTAAGTATGCCCATCTACCACGGCACGAGCGAAGAAGTCCTTATGGCGGGCGTCGGCCACCTGGAGGGCACGAGCCTGCCGGTGGGCGGCACCTCGACGCATTGCGTGCTCACCGCGCACTCGGGCATGCGCAACCTGAGCATGTTCGACGACATCCACTCGCTGGAGCCCGGTGACCTGGTGCTGCTGCACACCATGAACAAGACGCTCGCCTACAAGATGGTGGACTCCGAGGTCGTGCTGCCCGAGGAGATGGAGTCGCTGACCATCGAGCCCGGCGCCGACAAGGTGACACTCGTCACCTGCACGCCCTACGGCGTGAACGACCATCGCCTGCTGGTGCATTGCGTGCGTACCAAGTACAACAAGAAGGACGTCGACAAGCAAAAGTCGCTGGCCGGCCGCCACTGGGGCAAGCGCGAGTTTGCCGTGCTCATCGTGGCCGTGGCCATTGTGCTGTTGCTGCTGGACATCGTGATCCACGCGGTCCGCAAGCGCCGCAAGGCCAAGGCCTCGGCATAAGACATTCTCCAGAACCACCACAATGGGGACAGGCACCTTTGTGGTGGTCGGGACTTCCAAACCATCACAACATTCGATGAAAATCGCGATTTTGACGATAAGCGTCGAATGTTGTGATGGTTTTCGTTGTGGGCGGGACGGTTTTCGTTGTGGACGCGACGGTTTTCGCTGCGGGCAGTACGGTTTTCGCTACGGACGGTACGGTTTCGCTGCAGAACCGCCAGTCCGCCGCCTGCCAACCGCCGCCCTCGTTACGTTTTCGCTGCATTTGGGTAAAGCGCCTGCTCCAAGCGGCGTTGCCTTGTATACTAGAGCGGTTTATCTGTTATGCGGAAGGGAGCGCCTATGGCACTCAGCGAGAAAGACGTGCGCGGCATCGCCGAGTACGCAAAGATCGCACTGACCGATGACGAGCTCACCCAGATGACGTCCTACATGAACGACGCCGTCCAGATGCTCGAGCCCGTCTTGCAATATGACTTGCCCGACGTGGAGCCCACGTTCCATCCCATCGGAAGCCTGTCCAACGTGATGGGCGATGACCTGCGCGAGCCCGAGCGC
>CABQNF010000087.1 GCA_902465465.1 uncultured Collinsella sp.
GCGGCCGAGCATGCCGCGGCCAGTACGGGCGGCACCGCCACGGACGACGTCGAGAGCTGCGGCAACTGCAGCAACTGCCTCACGCAGTTCGAGGTCGAGGACGTCACCGATATGGCCCGCGCTGCCGTACGTTACGTGGCCACGCGTCCCATGCGCTTTGGCAAGTCGCTCATCGCCGATGTGCTCCACGGCGGCAACACCGAGCGCATTCGCCAGATGCATCTGGACGAGGACCGCGGCTACGGTGAGCTGTCGAGCGAATCGGTCGGGCACATCAAGGACATCATCGGCCAGCTGTGCGGCCGCGGTTATCTGGCCACCTCGCAGGGGCAGTACCCGGTCGTGGGGCTGGGTCCGCGTGCCGTCGAGGTCGAGGATGAGGCGTTTGCCTTTACCGTTAAGCGTCGCGCGTCCAAGCGCAAGGCCTCGGCCCGCGCCCGCCGCGCCGTCGATCTGCTGCGCGAGGAGGCCGAGCTGGATCAGCGCCCACGCGTGGGCGACGATGCCGAGTTGTTCGAGCGCCTGCGTGCCCTGCGCAAGGAGATCTCGACCGAGCTGGAGATGGCGCCGTATATGGTCTTTTCCGACAAGGCCCTGCGCGGTCTGTGCCGCCTGCGTCCACAGACGCGCGACGAGCTTATCCAGGTCAACGGCATTGGCGAGAAAAAGGCCGACGCCTTTGGCGAGCAGTTTATGGCGGCGATTGAAGAGTTTGAGTCCGAGCATGCACGGGATGGAGCGTAACGATGATAAAACCGAGCGCACTGAGGTATCCGCCGTTCCGCTGTACCAGCAGGTTATGGACGACCTAAAGGGCGAGATCGCGCGTGGCGTGTACGCATCCGGCTCGCGCATTCCTTCCGAGATGGAGCTCGCTAAGTCCTATGGTGTGGGACGCGTCACCGTGCGCCGCGCCATCGAGGAGCTGTCGCGCGCGGGGTATCTCAACCGCCAGCAGGGGAGGGGCACGTTCGTGTGCGCGCCCAAGCTCAAGCGCAAGATTGTCCAGAAGGGTGACGTTCAGAGCTTTTCCGAGGGTTGCGCTGCCAACGACATGGTGGCCGGAGCACGCCTGGTGTCGCGCACGGTGGTTGCGGCGACGCGCGAGGACGCGGCGTTTTTTGGGGTGGAACCCGGCTGCGAGCTCATCGTGGTCGAGCGTGTGCGCACGGCAGACGGCGTGCCCGTCATGCTCGAGAACAACGCCTTTGTGCTGGCTGACCATCCTTATCTGCAGACGCTTGCCGACGAGGACCTCACCGATAACTCAATCTTTGCGCTCGTTGCCGAGCATTCGGGCCGCGCGCCGTTCAAATCCGACCCTTGTACCGTGGAGATTGCGCTTGCCGACGCTCAAGTCGCGCCACTGCTCGAGATCCCGATCGGTGAGCCACTCTTCTATATGGAGGCGTACTTTACCGATGCGGACGAGCGGCCCTTGCTGCTTGGGCGTCAAAAGATCGTGGGCTCGCGCTACGTGTTCGACATCTAACATCCACAGATAGAACAACATAGAACAAGTTTGGCGAAATGGCTTCACGAGCGTCATCGTGCGTGCTATAAATAGGACAACATAGAACGACAGCAGGTACGATCCGCCGTCGCTCAAAGCCGCCCCACAAGGAGGAACATCAGGATGAACGCACATGATCTGGTTCAGGAAATCATCGAGCGCAAGGGCAAGATTGAGAACGTCTTTTGGATTGCTTGTGGCGGTTCGATGATCGACCTGATGCCGGCCAACGAGCTGCTCAAGCGCGAGGCCACCACGTTTACCTCGACGGTCTACACGGCACGCGAGTTTTGCCTGATGGCCCCCAAGAGCCTTGGCGAGAAGTCGCTCGTTATTGCCTGCAGCCACAGCGGCAACACGCAAGAGGTCGTCGATGGCTGCGAGATGGCGCTGGCGGCCGGTGCCGAGGTCGTTGCCCTCACCGACTGCGAGGGCTCCAAGATCGACAACGGCAAGTGGACCACCTGGGTCTACCCCTGGGGCGAGGGCGTGCCGCAGGCCGAGGTGCCTCAGGGCATCGGCGCTCTGATCGCCGCCGAGCTGCTCGACCAGCAGGAAGGCTACGAGGCACTCGCCGACATGTACGAGGGCCTAAAGCAGATGGATGCGCTGCTGCCCGCCGCCCGCGAGAAGGTCAACGCCGAGCTGGGCGATCGCTTTGCCGAGCTCTGCCAGCAGCACAAGTTCTTCTATATCCTTGGTTCCGGCCCCAACTTTAGCCAGACCTATGCCATGGCCATCTGCTCGCTCATGGAGATGCAGTGGCAGCACTGCTGCTACATCCACTCCGGCGAGTACTTCCACGGCCCCTTCGAGGCCACCGAGCCCGGCGTGTTCTACTTTGTGCAGCTCGGATCGGGCGAGTGCCGCCCCATGGAGGAGCGCGCGTTGGCGTTCCTCAACACGCATACCGATACGGTAATGGTGCTCGATGCACTCGAGTACGGCGTGGGCGAGGTGCCCGCCAGCGTGCGTTCGTACCTGGAGCCGATCTTCTTCTACAACATGAGCTGCGAGCTGCGCGCCGCCCGCGGAAAGGTGTTCGACCACAGCCCTGAGATTCGTCGCTACATGGGCATCGAGCAGTACTAAGTAACGGGAAAAGTATTCACCTTCGATTCGCAGGGGCACTGCGTGAGTCAAAAAAAGCGGGCCGCGCCGGTGGGTTTCCGGCGCGGCCCGCTTAGTATCGCGCATAGATTCGCAAGGTTGCGGTAGCCAGCGGCTTACTTGACGTCGTAGGCCTCGGCATCCCACCAGTCGAGCTGGGCGATGTTGTCGCGGATGTGCTGGCAGCTCTTGTGGAAGCCTTCGAGCTCGTACTCGGAAAGGTCGAGCGTGTAGACCTCCTCGACGCCCTCGGCACCGATCACGCACGGCAGGGAGGTAAAGATACCCTCCTCGCCATACTGGCCGGTCATAAGCGTAGAGGCCGAAAGCACGGCGTGCTCGTTGTGCAGCACGGCGGCGCAGACGCGCGCGGCGGAGTTGGCGACGGCGTACTCGGTGCACTGCTTGCCCTGGTAGGTCACATAGCCGCCCTTGCGTGCGAGCTCCTCGACCTCCATGTGGTCGAAGGCGTACTTGTCAGGGTTCTCGGCCTGAAGCTCGTTAAGGCTCTTGCCGGCGATGGTTGCGGCCTTAAAGGCGGCAAGCTGGCTAAAGCCGTGCTCGCCGATCATGTAGGCGTCGATGGACTTGGGGCTCACGCCGACCTTCTTGGAGATCTCGGTGCGCAGGCGGGCGGATGATCTTCTTGGGATCGTAGCCGGTCAGGTGCCACAGCTCGGTGCACACGACGTCGCAGGGGTTGGAGATGCTCACGAAGATGCCGTCAAAGCCGGCGTCGACGATGCGCTTGGCAAAGGTGCGGGCGGCGTCGGTGGTAAAGAACAGCTCGCCGTCGCGGTTGCCGGCGGCCAGCGCGACCTTGCCGGCGGCGTTGACGATGACGTCGCAGCAGGCCAGCTCCTCGTAGTGGTCGTAGCAGTTGACGATTTTGGTGTTGTACGGGACAAACGAAAGGGAGTCGCGCAGGTCCTGGACCTCGGACGTCACCTTGGCCTCGTTGATATCGCACAGGTACAGCTCATCGGCAATGCCCTGCATGAGCAGGCTGTTGGCGACATGTGCTCCTACGTGGCCCTGGCCGACCACACCGATCTTACGCGTCTGGTACATATACGTATCCTTTCGGCCGAGTTTTTCGCGTCGAACCATTGTAGCGTCCTGCTGCCACTTTGCTAGGCTAAAGCGCCGTAGATTTTTGGACATGCCTTAATCTCTACTTTTGGAGTGATTTGGGCCGCTGACGGCATCGCTGGGCGATGTGCTCGCGCGGATGGGGCCGGTCGTTGTACCATAGCTGCAACTGACTCGTAAGGAGCATTCATGCCCATTCGCATTCCCGACGCCCTCCCTGCCGCCGCGCAGCTCGAGAGCGAGAACATCTTTGTCATGACCGAGTACCGCGCGCTGCACCAGGACATCCGTCCGCTGCGCGTGCTCATCCTCAACCTCATGCCCACCAAGATTGCCACCGAGACGCAGATCATGCGCAAGCTCTCCAACACACCGCTGCAGGTGGAGGTGGACCTGCTGCGCACTAAAACGCACGAGGCCACGCACGTGAGCGCCGGCCACCTGGAGACGTTCTACCGCACGTTCGACGACATCCGCGACATCCACTACGACGGCCTGATCATCACGGGCGCGCCGGTGGAACAGATGCCGTTCGAGGAGGTCGACTACTGGCCCGAGCTCTGCCAGATCATGGATTGGTCCACCACGCACGTGCACTCTACGCTGCACATTTGTTGGGGCGCGCAGGCGGGGCTCTACCATCATTACGGTATCCAGAAGTACGACCTGCCGGCAAAGGCGAGCGGTGTGTTCGAGCATTATCTGGTGAAGCCGCAAAGCCCGCTGGTCCGCGGCTTTGACGACCATTTCTATGCCGTGCATTCGCGCAACACCGATGTGCGCCGCGAGGACGTAGAGGCCGAGCCGCAGCTTGAGGTCGTGGCCGTGTCCGACGAGGTGGGCCTGTACATCGTCAAGTCGACCGACAGCCGTCGCTTCTTTGTCTTTGGCCATCCCGAGTACGATACCGACACGTTGCGCTTGGAGTACGAGCGCGACGTGAAGCGCGGACTCAACCCCCAGGTTCCGGCGCATTACTTCCCGAATGACGACCCCACGGCCGAGCCGCGCAACGTCTGGCGCAGCCAGGCTCAGTTGCTCTACACCAACTGGCTCAACTACTACGTCTACCAGACCACGCCCTACGACCTGGCCCGCGCCGGCGAGGAGCACTAGGCCGTCGGGAGGTGCGCCAGCCGTTAGGCGCTGACGATGTGGGGCAGCGGCAGGTCGTGGGCGTCGGTGGGAACGTGGCCGACGCGCTGTTCGTCAAAGGCGATGCCGACGATTTGACATACGGGCGAGAGCATGGGCAGGTAGCGGTCATAGCAGCCGCCGCCGTAGCCTAGGCGCGTGCCGGCGCGGTCGAATGCTACGAGCGGCATGACGATCATGTCGAGAGCTTCGGCAGGCACGATAGGGAAGCGGCCGCTGTCGATGTTTATGGCCGCGAAAGCCCGTGTGGGGTGGGCGATAAACGGAGCCGCGGACGCATCGTCGGCGGCAACTGCCCGCATGCACATGCGCTGGCCACAAGCTGCGGCATCAATTGCCGAGAGCATGCACGGATAGGCCACGCGCCAGCCGCGTTTGGCGGCCGCAGCGGCAAACGCGGCTGGGTCAACTTCGGAGCCCATCGCGGCATAGATGGCAACGGTGTGCGGCGCCGCGGCATCCAAGCGATCCAACAGCTCAACAAGCCGCGCGCAGATAACGGCAGACTTCGCTGCCCGCAA
>CABQNF010000088.1 GCA_902465465.1 uncultured Collinsella sp.
GTGTAGTCAGGAAGATCGAGCTCGAGTGCACGGCCCGCTGCCGTCACGAGCGACAGGTGGCGGCCCTGGGCAAAAGCCTCGCCGCGCTGAAGCTCAAGCAAATCGCCATCAGCCAGCGCGACGTGGAGTCCCGTGATATGCGGGCGCATGGGGCCGTAAGCGTAGCTGCGGGCGCCGGAGGCGTTGCATGCCGCCATGCCGCCCAGACAGGCAGACGCCTCGGTGGGATCGGTGGGAAAAAACTGCTCGGGGGCCTCTTGGAACTCCTCGTAGGCCTTAAGCGATGCCTGGTCCCAACCAGCGGTCGGCAGCACCTTCTTGCCCAGCTGCTTGCGCAGCTCCGAGAGCACAACGCCCGGCTCCACGCGCAGCAGAAATTGGCCTTGCTCATCGCGGCGAAGGCCCAAGTAGCGATTCATACGGGAAGTATTGAGGATATGCCCGCCGTGGGGCACGGCACCGGCGGCAAGGCCGGTTCGGGCGCCCTGAACCGTTACCGGGACACACTCGGCATGGAGCTTTCCCAAAATGGCGCGGACCTCGTCTTCCGTCGTCGGAAACGAGATGCTCGAGGCCTCGCCCGATGCGCGAGACTCATCGCGACCATACTCTTCGAACTCGTCGGTGAAGGGTTTAATGGTTGCAGACACGCGAACTCCCCCTTTAGCTAACTACAGTGTTTGCAGGGAGATGTTACCGCATCGTTTCGTCGACGTGTTCGAGACCGTCTCCATAATTGGCTATTTTTACGTTCGTGCAATTCGGCGAACGGCTTGATTTCCTCGGCAGACGATGCTTTTGACACATATGGCCCCGCCGTCGCCGACCGCGCGATTGACGCTCGAAAAAAGTTGGAGTATTTTTTGCCGCCTTTTACCTGCGGAGACGCCAATCCGTCAAGCATTTGGTCAGAAATTGGTCAAGTAGCGGCTGATACGGTCGGCGTCGACAGCCAAAACCGATAGAAGTTTTGGCCCAGAAGCAGGGAGGTTCCCATGGCATATTACTGGCCCCAGTACGGCATCGCCATCGAAGTCGACGACGATCCCCATCTCCTACCTTTCGACGAAGAGGCATTCCCCGATACGACGGTCTACCACGTTACCACCGATGTGATCTGCGACCCCGAGTCGTTCTCGGCGCTCGCCCACCACATCGCGCATATCCACGACATCGAGCTCCCTCCCGACTTCGACGAGCTCGTCTACTCGCGCCGTCTGATGCTTCACATGCTCTTTGGAGCGGACCCGTCCACCTTTGCGCGCGTCTATACCACCAAGGATGCCGCATGAGCGCGAAGAGGCCACCCCACTTTGTAGGCCTGGGTCGTCGCAAGAAGCTCATCGTTGCCTGCCTGGCCATCGTCTGCGCCCTTGTCGCCGTAGGACTATACGCTTGGCAGTCGCAGCCCGTACCCGAGGCGGGCGCTTCGGTTACGACGGCCGAGGGCAAAACGCGTCAGGAAATCCAAGATGAGCTCGACGCTATCGTCCGCGACAACATGATGACGATTTCGGTCGCGCCGGTCGCTCAGCTGCAGGAGGACGGCAAGCTGCGCGTCAACGTGCAAAACGTCCAAGACAATAAATTTCCCCAGCGATTCCGCGTCATCCAAAACGACGAGACCATGTACGAATCCGGTGTGGTCGAGACCGGCAAGACAATCGAGACGTGCCCCGCCGGCGACATCAAAGAAGGCGAGGCGTACATCGAGATCCAGGCACTCGATGCCAAGACCCTCGACAGCCACGGCAATCCGACACGTGTCAAGGTGCGGGTTGAGCAAGCCGAGAACTAGCTTTTCCGGCCGACGCGGCACCGCACGCAATTCACCAGCATTCGTCCAATCATCGCGGGGACGGCCCGCGGCGAATAGAAAGGAACGACCATGGACATCACCAGGAACATGAACGGAGCCAGAGCGCTCGTCGTGGGCGCAGGGCTCGCGCTCGCGCTCGCAATGGGCGCTGCCCCGACGCCAGCTATGGCAGCCGGGCGCGTTGGAACCACGAAAGTAATGGTCAGGACCGAAATCGACAACGTTGAGTTCAAAGTTCCGACGGTTATTCCCTTCGTCGCCAAGGCCGACGGCACGCTTCAGGGCCCCTCAGAAGACGCGACCACCATCGACAATCATTCGGCCTACGGCATCCATGTCACCAACATGAAGATCGACGCCATGAACACCTGGACCATTGCCGCCGACGCCAAGGCCGGAACCGCGCAGAACTCAATCGACTTTAAGGTCGGCCCCGACGGCGCGCTCCAGAACGCCAGCGCCGCAATGCAGGGGACGGGCCTCGATCTTTCCAAGAATGCAGCCTTCGACATGGGCTACCAGGGCATTGCCGGTGGCACGGACAAAATTAAGCTCAAGACAAGCGGAAACGTCGCCCGCGTCACGCGCGACATCTTCCGCGTAACCGGCGAAGGCGATCAGGTTGCGACGATCACCTGGACGGTCGAGCCCGGTGCGCACACGGCATAAGGCCGTCGCCCTGGCCGCCGCCGTCAGCATCCTAGCGTTTGGGCCAGCCATGGCCTTTGCCCAGCAAGAACAGGCGCAGGCCGCCACACAAGTGACGGTCGACCTCTCGGAGCTCGACCGCCGCGACCGCGAGGAACCGTTGGCGCAGACAGGCGATGGACGTTGGCTCTTGGCAGCAGGCGCCACAGCAGCAGGCGCGGGAACCGCCGGCCTCGGTCTGCACATCAAACGCAGCCAGAAACAAAACACGGACAGGCCGCACTAAATTAGCTAAGGAGACCCCATGGCATCGAAGAACCTTTTGCCCGTCGTCGCACTTTGCGGCGCGCTCGCAACCGGAACGCCTGTCGCCGCTTGGGCGACTCCCGTCATGGCAGACTCCTTACCAGCAGCCCTAAGTTCCGCCCCAAATCCGTCGAGTACCATTGCGTGCGAGCGTTTTTCGATCGCACAGGCCGCGGTCTCAACCTCGGGATGCCTTCGTCGTGATACGGACGGCTCGATAGTCGTGGATATCAAGCGTTCGAACAAGGCAAACGGCTCCCAGGCGGGGTGCACCGTCTGCACGTGGCGCTCGGTTGTGCTCGATGCGGATGGCGATCCATGCAATTTAGAGCTGCGCATCGACATCGCTTCGGTCGATGACTCGGCGAACGGAGCGAAGGTCGCCTTCGACGGTACGTTTTTTGAGAAAGGAGGCGGTATATGTCTGGGCTGCGCCGCCGCGAATGCAGATGATGCGCAGCCCACCCTCTCATTCACGGCATCGTTGCGGCTGACCAAAGCCGGTACCGATGCCATCGCGGCGGGAGAAGCGTCCCTGCTGTTCTACGCCGTCAGCACCGAAGACACAGACGCTCATTTCGAGAAGCCAGCCGGATCACTCAGCCTTACACGAGGGATAGAGGCAGGCCCTATTGAAATCGATGCCCACGCGCAAAGCAGGCAACGCATTCTTGCCGACCCGGCGCTTCTCGAAATGGAGTGGAACGGATCAGGAGCCATCGGAATTCTCCCCTCCGCGCTTGACGCCAAGACGCTCCCCTCAAACGACGAACCCATCAACGCAACCATACAAGAAGAGAGCGCGGACAAAGAAGCAGGTGCGGGCGACACGCCGTCGCCGACAAACAGCGTCCCAGCTTCTTTCGAAGCATCGAATGAGCCCGCTGCCGTTCCAAACGACCCCGAGCTCGCGGACAGTCTGGGGCTTGCTGATCCTCAAGAAATTGATGAGGGTAACTGCTGCGTGCTTGCCGCGCTCGACCACACAGAGGTCATCGACGCTGCGAACATCGAAGTTGCCGCCGCCAATCAGCCCGTCCGCAAGTCGGCCATCATCGCATTTCCCGAATCCATCGAAGTCGTCTTTTTGCCATCGGGCGAGGTCGTGGCCCCAACACTGCTCACCTTGTTGGGCGCCAAGAATACTCGAAACGAAATTAAAAAGGTCACGGTTGTCGACCCTGTAACCACCGCTAAACTGCGTCTATACGCCGTTGCCCCAGACGGAGGCAAGACCTTGGAATTCGATGGCGACACACTCCTAGCCTGGCGACGTCTGGACATTATGCAAGACGTCTCGTATCAGATCGAACTCGTAGGGTTTGATCGTGCCCGCGATGCCAATATCATCGCCGCGGCTATTGAATCCCCACAGCGGCTTATGACGTTGCGCTTTGACTACTATCCCTATGTCCCGACAACCACCTGAGGCTTAAATGCTGCGCACCATCCCTAATACCACTTATATAACGTATTAGATGAGTCGCGATGTGCCTCGCATTTCGTTCTGCTACGATTGCCACGTTGGCATCAATACAGGAGGGCTCATGCCGGGCTTGGGAACAATCATCAACGTTGTGCTTTTAGTTGCGGGCGGTCTTTTGGGATTAGCGGGCGGCCGCTTCATTACACCGCGCATCCAAGACACGCTCATGAAAGCATCGGGGCTGTGCGTCCTGTTTATCGGCCTTGGCGGCACCATGCAAAAGATGCTCCTTATCGATGGAAAGGCGCTGGCGACCACTGGTACCACCATGCTCATTGTCTCGTTCGCCCTCGGCTCGCTCATCGGCGAGGCCGTCAACTTGGAAGCCGCCATCGAGAACCTTGGCGAATGGCTCAAGCGCAAGACTGGCAGTGAGGGCGATAACGAGTTCACCAACGCTTTTGTCTCGACTTCACTCACCGTGTGTATCGGCGCCATGGCAATTGTGGGATCGATCCAGGACGGCCTGCTCGGTGACTGGTCAACGCTTGCCCTGAAAGGCGCGTTGGACTGCATCATCGTCTGCACCATGACGGCGTCGCTCGGCCGCGGCTGCATTTTCTCCGCCCTACCCGTCGCCGTGTTCCAGGGGACGATCACGTTGTTTGCCGGCGCGCTCTCCCCCATCATGACCACAACAGCCCTCAACAGCCTTTCGCTCGTAGGCTCCATGCTCATCTTCTGCGTCGGCGTCAACCTCATCCGTCCTCAGACCTTCCGCACGGCCAATATGCTTCCCTCCGTCGTCATCGCCGTCATCTACGCCCTCCTGTTCTAAATCTATCAACGCAGCGGTATCTCGAACATCTGTTTGATGCTGTGCTATGATATGAGGTCACCGTAGCTGCGTTCGAGAGGAGGAGCGGTGGCCGACCAGGACATCAAGATGCTCATCGATCGCATTATGGCCGAGGCCCGGACCCATCAGTCTGCCCGCTTCTCACATGAAGTCTACGCAGACGAGCCGATTCTCAAAACCGGCCGACAGATGCAGAATTTCCTCCCCGACCAGTACCGCAAGATGCGTGAGATATCGCGTTGGCAAGAAGACCCCGAGGGCGGCGCGGGTCGCTGGCTTTCGGAAGCCGAGCTTTTCTACCGCCAAGGCCTA
>CABQNF010000089.1 GCA_902465465.1 uncultured Collinsella sp.
CGACAGGGCCCTCGGCATACTCGGCATAGCCGGGAAAGTTGAGCCCCGCCACAGCCAGACCCGCATCGTTACCGCAATCGAAAAACATGGGATAGTTCTTGTAATCGATGCACATACCGATCACCGCGTGTGCCGCTGTCGCGTCGTCGATAAACGAATACGGAATGTGGAACCCGCGCGGCATCACGCGAACCTGTTGGCCGTAGTCAAAGCTCCAGTCGAGATTGCGGCCCAGATACATGTGGCCAGAATTATCGGTAAATCGAATACTCGTACACATAGCGCCTCCTAGCTTTACGTTCTTGCTAATTTCATTGTCTCCAAACAAAAAGGCGCTAAACACAAAAGCCCGGACATGACAACAATGTCATGCCCGGGCCAAAAGAGGCGAAGTGCGGTGCTTTGGTCCCCTTAGACCAACTTTCCAAGACAGTGGTCGATCATATGCTGGATCATCTGTGCCTCAAAGCCCGCATAGTCGCGGCGGCACTCCTTCATCTTGCCGTCGACAATCTGGTCAAAGGCAACCTTGCACTTGATATAGCGCGTGGACTTGGTGACCTCCTCGTGCGTCAGGCAGCTCTCCTCCATCTTGCTGGCACCCAGGCCAAACACCAGACGGGGGTTGTAGAGTACGTGGGGTTCGCCGGCATCGTCCAGGTAGACGCAAACCTTCTTGGTAACGCCAATCTGGTTGGCGGCCAAGCAGCCGGCATCATCGAGCGACTTGATGGTATCAATCAGATCCTGAGCGACCGACTCGTCCTCGACAGTCGCAACCTCGCAACGCTGAGACAGGATAGCCTCGTCGCGGCAGAGCTCTTTAATCATACGTTCCTCCATAGGGGTCGTTGTAACCGCTTAAGTATACGGTACCTACACAATTTCATGCGAAAGATACCGCCCGTCCGTTACAAACCGCCGAACATCAACATGTGAGGAACACCAACTTCACAAAGGCGATATAGTGGGTGAGTTCGCGTCAATCGGCCTAAACTCGGGGCCGAACAAGGAAAGGGTATGCATGGACGAACTATTTCACGTCAGCGAGCGCAAGTCCACAATCGGGACCGAACTCCGCGCTGGACTGACAACATTCCTGGCGATGGCCTACATCATCGCCGTCAACCCCGCGGTGCTCTCGGGTGCTGGCATCGATGCGGGAGCGCTCGCCTGCGCCACCTGCCTGGGCGCCGGCATCATGACCATCTGCATGGGCATCTTCGCCAACCGCCCGCTCGCCTGCGCATCGGGCTTAGGCGTCAACGCGATGATCGCTGGAATCACCACCACCGTCTGCGGCGGTGACTGGCACGTGGCCATGAGCGTCATCTTCCTTGAGGGCGTCGTCATCTTGCTGCTCGTGCTTTGTGGCCTGCGTGAGGCCATCATGGACGCCATCCCGGTTGTCCTGCGTCACGCCATCTCGGTGGGTCTGGGCCTGTTCATCGCCATGATTGGCCTGTGCGATGCCGGCATTATCACCGCTGGCGCCGGTACACTCGTCGGTCTGGGCGACATCACCTCCCCCACCTTCATCGTCGGCATCATCTCCATCCTGGTGACGGTCGCCCTCGCCTGCCGTAACGTCCCCGGCTCGCTGCTCATCGGCATCGTCGTCGCCGTCATCGCCGGTATCCCCCTAGGTGTGACCCAGGCTCCGACCGGTATCATCGCCCCGCTCGATTTCTCGAGCATTGGTGGCCCCATCGCCGACGCCGGCGGCGTGCCCGCCATCGTCAAGGTCCTTACCGACCCCGCGCTCCTCGTCATCTCGTTCTCGCTGCTCATGAGTGACTTCTTCGACACCATGGGCACCGCGATGGCCGTGGCCAAGCAGGGCGAGTTCCTCACCGACGACGGCAACGTCGAGAATATCAAGGAGATCCTGATCGTCGACTCCGCCGCCGCTGCTGTGGGCGGTTTCATGGGCGTCTCCTCCATCACCACCTTCGTCGAGTCCACCTCTGGCGCTGCCGACGGTGGCCGCACGGGCCTCACCTCCGTCACCACCGGCGTGCTGTTCATTCTCGCCGCGTTCTTCTCCCCCATCGTCACCATCGTTTCCAGCGCCGCCACCTGCGGTGCTCTGGTCTACGTCGGCTACCTCATGATGAGCGAAGCCTCCGAGATCGACTGGTCCGACGTGTCGCAGGGTTTCCCGGCGTTCATGATTGTCGCCGGCGTGCCCTTCACCTACTCCATCTCTGCCGGCATTGGCCTGGGCTTCATCGCCTACGTGATCGTCGCGCTCTTTAAGGGCGAGGCCTCCAAGATCAAGCCGCTTATGTGGATCGCAGCCCTTGCCTTCCTCGTCTACTTCTTCGTGGCGTAACGGCATAGTCTGCTAAAGCAAAACAACAAGGCGCGGAATCGCATCGAGCGGCTCCGCGCCTTTCTTTTAGCGTCTGCCCCCGTGCCAGCGTGCGACAATTGAGGCTGTCAATATCACAACACCGAGAGAAGCCTGCCTTGGAAGCGCATCATAAGCAGATAACCGTTTATTCAGAGTGTGTGGAAGGCGCGCCCGTCATCTACCTCCCCGTGGTTATGGGCGACGGTAGTGAAGTCTACGAGCGCTGCCGAGAGCTCGACTGCCCGCCGTTCACCCTTGTCGCCATTGGAGGGCTCGATTGGAATCGCGAGCTGAGCCCCTGGGAATGCGACGGAACTATACGAGATGCCGAGCCCTTTGGCGGACAGGCTGCTGGTTTTCTTGACGAGTTGTTGAAGCAGATAATCCCCCAGGCCGAATCATCGCTCCCGCAACCGCCCGCCTGGCGCGGCGTTGCCGGCTACTCGTTGGCGGGTCTTTTTGCACTGTGGGCACTTTGGCAAACAGATGTCTTTGAGCGCGCAGCGAGTGCATCGGGGTCGTTGTGGTTCCCCGGCTTTATCGACTACGCGCGCGAGCGCACGATGACAGCTACGCCCGACGCCGCCTATCTGTCGCTCGGTAAAAGGGAAACCAAGACGCCCAACCGCATGATGCGGCACGTACTCGACGATACGCGCGCGATGGAAGAGCTGTTTATCGAGCGCGACATCCCAACAACGCTGGAGCTCAACCCCGGCAATCATTTTGCCCAAACTGACCTGCGCATGGCGCGCGGCATCCACTGGATACTGACGCATTAAAAATGGCGTCCACGCGTACGCACGGGCGCCATTTTTTGATTTAGCTGAACACAACTACTATTCGACAGTCTCCTCGAGTTCAGATACGGCGGGCGTCGAGGATTGGGACATGGAAGTCCTTTCATGATGGAAGGGCGATCAGGCATATCGGATAACCTGCCCGAACGATACGATCCGGACCATTGTACGTGATACGTCATGTCTCGCGCGCGCCGTCACCTGCAAGCGGTAGCGTTACTTCCAAACGCGCTCGGCAATGCGCTTGACCAGCGCGATCTTTGCCCACTGTTCGTCCTCGGTCAGCTTGTTGCCAATCTCGCAGCTGGCAAAGCCGCACTGGGGCGACAGGTACAGGTTCTCGAGCGGCACATACTTTGCGGCCTCGTGGATACGTTCGACGATAACGTCCTCGTCCTCAAGCTCAGCCGCCTTGGTGGTCACCAGGCCCAGCACGACCTTCTTGCCGGGAGCAACGTACTTGAGCGGCTCAAAGCCACCGGCGCGCGGCGTGTCGAACTCCAGATAGAACGCATCGACATTCTCATGTGCGAACAGATACGGAGCGATAGGGTCGTAGCCGCCTTCAAAAGCGTAGGTGGAGTGGTAGTTGCCGCGGCACACGTGCGTGTTGATAACCAGATCGTCGGGCTTGCCCGCGATGGCGGCATTGTTGAGCGCCACGCCCAGCTCGCTCACCTTTTGCAGGTCAACCGGGCTCATGCCGGTCTTGGACACAAAGTCGGTATCGCAATAGATGCCCCAGGTGCAGTCATCAAATTGGATGTTGCGGCAGCCTGCTGCGTACAGGTCGGCGATCACCGTGCGATAAGCGGCCGCAATGGCGTCGGCAAGTTCCTCATCGGTCTTATAGACAGCGCGCAGGCTCTCCTGCTGGCCGTCGCAGCGATCGAGCGTGACCTCAGAGAACGTCTGGATCGGCGCCGGAATGGTCTGGCGTGCGACCTGGCCCTCCCCCTCAAGCGCCTTGACGAACTTAAAATGCTCGACGAACGGGTGGTTCTCGCCGCTAATGGGACCAGTAACCACGGCGGTGTCGGCCGTCGTCTCCTCATCATGGAACATATAACCCGTGCGTGAGGTGCGGCGCTCAATGCCGTTAAGGCCCCACATAAAATCGAGGTGCCAGTAGCTGCGGCGGAACTCGCCATCGGTGATCACCTGCAGGCCGGCGGCCTTCTGCTTGGCCACCAAATCGCGAATGGCATCGTCCTCGACGGCCTTAAGGCCGGAAGCGTCGAGTTTACCCGCGACATAGGCGGCACGGGCGTCCTTTACAGCCTGCGGACGAAGAAAGCTGCCGACGATATCGGCGCGAAACGGCGCGTTCGGTTGAATCGAAGTGCTCATAGATATCTCCCTTTGCATTGGTTGCTTTACTGGGACAGAGTATGAGCGCTCATATGACCATCGTAAAATATACGTTTATAACAGTTTGATATAGATGTTTCCTATATCAGTCTGGACTGTCATAAAGAGACTTGAACCGTGCGGAGCACAGCAGCCTAGATATGCTGACGAATCGCGTCGATATAGGCCCGACCGTAGCGCGTAAGCGTCGTGTTCTTGCGCGTGATGATGCCAATCTCCATGTACTCGTCCACGTCGAGCGGAATCGAGATAATGCCGGGGCCGTTGAGCTCGTGGCTGATCACGCCCGAGCATACCGTGTAGCCGTTGAGGCCCATGGCCAAATTGAACAACGTCGCACGGTCGCGCACGCGGATATTTTTGCGACGCTCGAACGTCGAGGTCAGCTCCTCGGAATAGTAAAACGAGTTGTAGCTGCCCTGCTCGTAGGACAGGAACGGGTAGTCTTCCAGATCCTCGAGCGTCACGCTGGAGCGGTCCGCCAGCGGATGGTCGGCGCAGACGAAGACATGCGGCGTGGCGCAGAAGAGTCCTTCGAACACGAGCTCGTTGGCCACCAGCATGCGCTCGATGACCTCGCGATTGTGCTCCGACAGATACAGGATGCCGAGCTCGCTTTTCATATGCGCGACATCCTCGATAATCTCGTGGGTCTGCTCCTCGCGCAGGGTAAAGTCGTAACGCGCAGCATCGAACTCGCGAATCACGTCTACAAACGCGTTAACGGCAAAGGAATAATGCTGGCAGCTCACACTAAAGTGCGGCACCTGCTCGGACGTGCCTTTGTACTTGCCCTCGAGTAG
>CABQNF010000090.1 GCA_902465465.1 uncultured Collinsella sp.
CCGCCGCTCCGTAAAGCAGAGTTTCACCGTGGAACGCCGCTGGGAGGTGGCATAGATGATGAGATACGGAAGGCGCCGCATGCGCGGTCAGGCCCTCGTCATGTTCGTCCTCGTCTCCACCGCCCTCGTCATGGTCTTGGGTCTCGCCATCGATGCCTCGGGCGGCTGGTGGAAATCCCAGAGGCAAAACGATGCCATCGAGATCGCGAAGGAGTCGGCACTGTCTCGCAGCAACGAAATCAAATTCAACGCCACCGACTCCACGCGTGCCATCGATGGGATCGTCTACGCCTCGCTCACGGAGAATCTCAAGGATATCGAGTCCTCCGAGGTATCCGTGACCTCTTGGGAGGTTCCCGAGACCAAGACGGGGAGCATGAACAGGCTGATCGGTGTCGAGGTAGCCGTCACCGGTACGTATAGATGTGCGTTCGCCCAGACGTTCGGCTTCAGATCCATCCCCGTGAAGAACACCATCACTTTCACCATCAACCCGTACTCATCGACCGAGGTCTGGCGACAGGATGCGAACGGCCACGGTTGCCGTCTCGCGAAGCCCGCCGGCAAGGCGGTCGGTCAGGAAACATACGAGACGCTCAGCGCCGCATCCGGTATCTCCGATGCGCTGAACGCCGCAATAGAAAAGGGACTCGCGGAGCTCTCTTAAGACCTGCGCTATAAGCGATGAGACAGGCGCAGATAGCGCCGGAAAGGAAAAGGACATGTTCAACAAGAAGGACAAGGATTTCTCCGAAATGCCCTTGGAAGGCGAAGACGTCAAAAAGAAGGGCTTCGCCGTCTTCGGGGGCAAGAAGGAAAAGGACCCCGCCTCCAAGATCGTCACACCCGAGAAACGCCGCCGCCAACTCTCCTGGCTCTGCGGCGCATGCGCCGCAGTCGCGGTCGGCTCGCTCGCATTCGCCGCAGTGGAGTTCACCGTCGCGCAGGACACGGTCGCAAAGACCCAATCCAATATGGTCGAGATCGTAGTCCCGAAAGATACCATCAAGGCCGGTACCCCCATCACGGCGGACATGCTCGAGGAGGCGCAGGTCCCGAAGCGCTACGTCCCCGCCGACGCGGCCGACGAATCCAGCAAGTCCGACCTGATCGGCAAGTCCCCGGTAGGCGACCTCTCCAAGGGCGTGCCCATCTCCATGGGCACCGTGCAGGGTTCCTCCAATCCCTCGTCCATCTCCCTCGCCCTCGCATCGGGCCATGTGGCGCGAACCTTCTCGCTCGACGCCGCGGCAAGCATGTCCCCGTTGCTGAAGCCCGGTGACTACGTCACGGTCACCGCGACCTTCAAGTCCGGCAACGGCGCCACGCAGCAGACCGTCAACTACCAAAACGTCAAGGTGCTCGCCACCGACGCGACGCTTCAGAGTACGGACGGCTCCTCCCAGAGTTCGGGCTATTCCACCATCACGCTCGAGCTGACCCCCGAGCAGCTCAGCGAAATCGGAACCGCCGACTCCATCAGCCTCGCCGCGCAACCGCTCAGCGAGAACCCCAAGGACGATGCGGAGACTGCGGAGGCGGACGCCGGCGCACAGGAGGACGTGCAGGCCGACGATGGTGCCGCCGACGCCCAGCAGGCCGATCAGCCCCAGGAGCCCGCTGCCGTCCAGCTCGAGGAGTAGCCATGCTCGATAGGAAATACGACAATGCCCTCTCCGAGGTCATGAGCCGATGCGCGAACGACCTTCAGAACCAGGTTGCGCTCGTCGGCCAGGTGTCCGACGGCATCGATACGCTTCGCGACCGTGCTCTGGCGTACGTACACCGCTCCCCCGCCTTCTCCGAGGAAGACGAGAGCATCCAGCGCCAGGCTGCCAAGTACGTAGTCGATGACCTCTTTCAACTCGGCCCCATCGAGGAGCTGCTCTGGGACCCCGATGTGTCCGAAATCATGGTAAACTCGCCCGACCAAGTCATGGTCGAGCGCCGCGGCAAGATCACGCTCTCGGGCGTCCACTTCTTCGATGAGGAGCATGTCCAGAGGACCATCGCCCGTATCGTCTCCTCGGACGGCCGCAGGTGCGACAACCAGAGCCCGCTGTGCGACTGCATGCTGCACCGCGAGGGCGCACCGTTCGACGGCAGCCGCGTCAACGCCGTGGCCTTCGGTATCGCGAAGCACTGGACGCTCGACATCCGTAAGTTCCGCAACGACGTGTTCACCCCCGCCTCGCTCATCGCCAACGGTTCCATGGACGAGAACATGGCTGATTTCCTGCAGGCACTCGTCCTTGCCCGCATGAATATCGTCATCGAAGGCGGCACCGGTTCGGGTAAGACAACGCTGCTCAACGCCCTGTCCAACTACATCCCCGACGACCAGCGCATCATCACGGTCGAGGACACGGCCGAGCTGAACCTCGCGAAGTCCCATGTCCTGTCACTGCAGTCGCGTCCCGCCAACAACGAGGGCAAGGGCGAGATCACCCTTCAGCAGCTCGTCATCAACACGCTGCGTCAGCGCCCCGACCGCATCGTCGTCGGCGAGTGCCGAGGACCCGAGGCGTTCGATATGCTGCAGGCCATGAACTCCGGCCATGACGGCTCTCTCACGACCACGCACGCGAACAACCCGCGTGCCGCCCTCGACCGCCTGCAGAACCTCGTGCAGATGAGCCGTGCAGGTGCGAACATGCCTCCCGATGCCATCATGAAGATCATCACCGAGGCCGTCGACTTCGTCGTCGAGATCAAGCGCCTTCCGGACGGAAGCCGCCGAGTCAACAACATCTGCGAGGTCTGCGGTATGCAGGGCAACGTCCCGACCATCGGATCCATCATGAAGTTCCAGAAGACCAGTGTCGACGGCAACGGTCGAATCATGGGAGAGTTCCGCCCGACCGGCTCGCGCATCGTCTCCGAGGAGCATAAAGAGCGCTTCTATTCCAACGGAATCGAGATCAAGCCCGAATGGTTCGACAACGGAGGGTTGTGGTAGGCATGGACCAGACAGTGCTCGCCTATTTCTTCTACGGCGTCACCTACGCCCTCATCATCGCCGTCCTGACGCTGTGCGTCATGGCACTGCTCGTCTCAAGGCAGCTACGCGTCCTCTCCGAGCGCCGCGATATCTATAACGAGGACGAAGAGGGTTCCAAGAAGAAATCCCTCAGCATCCTCGCCGAGCTGCGCGAGGTCGCCCGCAAGCATATCGAGGGCAGCGGAATCAAGCTGTCTCTGAACGAGTTCATGAGCATCTGGGCAGCAGCTACGGCGGTACCACCGCTTATCGGTATCGTCATGAACATGGATGCCCTCGTTGTTATGCTTCTCGCCGCCCTGGGTGCCTTCATTCCGCTATTCACCCTGTCCTTCAGGAAGAAGCACAGCGAGAAGCGCTTCGAGGAGCTGTTGGGGCAGACCATGCCCCTGATTTCCTCGAACCTGCGCGGCGGCGCGATGCTCTCCCAGGCAATCCGCCCAGTCGCCGAGAACATGGACGAGCCCATCAAGGGAGAGTTCGAGCGGCTCCGCCGTGACATGGACCGCGGCATGCCCGTCGACAAGGCGCTTGACAAGATGGCGGAGCGCAACAACTCCTCAGACCTCAAGCTGTTCGCCTCGGCGGTCCGCGCCCAGATGCGCACGGGCGGCTCTCTGGCCGACATCGTGGACTCGGTCGGAAACACCATCCAGCAGCGCTGCGAGCTGCGCCAGATGGTGCGCTCGCGCACCTCGCAGGCGCGTTTCACGGCCATCCTCATGGTCTGCGTCCCCCCTGCGCTCGGCATCGTCTTCTACCTCGGCAACGACATGTACCGCGAGTTCTATTCCAGTTTCACCGGATTGCTCGTCATCCTGCTGTGCGCAATTCTGGAGATTCTGGGCTACGTCATCGCCAACAAGATGCTCGACATCAGGACCGATTAGGAGTGGTTCACATGATTGTAGATTCGACAACTATCGGTCTTATCGGAGCCGGCTCGATTGCCGCGGGTCTCGGAACAACCTTCGCAGTCCAGAAGAAATTCGGAATCTCCGTCCGCAACGTCAACCAGAAGTCCCTCAAGCAGCGCAGCGAGGATATGCAGGAGCGATTCAAATTCGGCCAGCCCTTCCAAGGCTCCGCCCTGTTCGGAGCCATGTCCCGCGAGCAGGAGGAGCGCCAGCGCGAATCCCTCATGCGCTCCGGCCTCAAGATCTCCGCGCTCATGTTCTGGGCCTCGAAGATCATCTGCGTCGCCGTTGGAATCATCGTCGGCATCCTCATCGGCACCAAGCTGACGGGGCTTGCCACCGTGGCGGCGGCCGCCCTCGGCGGTATGGTCGGGTACATCCTGCCGGAGATCTACCTTCTCCAGAAGCGCCGCGCGTGGCGCGGGGATATCGAACGTGAACTGCCGAACGCCCTCGACCTCATGTCGATCACCATGGCCGCAGGCTCCACCTTCGACGATGCCGTCCGCACGGTCGCGGAGAACTCCGAAGGAGCCCTCGCGGAGGGCTTCCGCGACGTCCTCGCCAACGCCCGCTTCATGGATCTCACCGATGCCCTGAAGCAGTTCGCCGAAAATGCGGGAGTCCGCCCGCTGACCATCTTCGTCGCATCGCTTATCCAGGCGCGTCAGACCGGCGCCCAGTTCGTCGAGGTCCTCGAGAACCAGGCACAGACGGTTCGCACCTACCGTCGTCAGAAGCTGGAGGAGGAAATCAACAAGATCGGTACCAAGATGCTCATCCCGATCATCTTCCTGATCTTCCCCGCCCTGTTCGGCGTGCTTCTGGCACCTGCCGCAATGTCCGCTATCCAGGCTATGAGCAGCCTGTAAGGAATGGAGTTCTAAATGAGCGATGCTACCGGATTCACCCTGCTCGTATTCCTGTCAGTTCTGGCGATTCTTATCTGGCTTCTGCCCGTCGCAGGCAAATGGAAGGTGTATGGGAAACTCGGTATGCCGGGCTGGTATTCGATTATCCCCGTCTATGCCGACTACAAGCTGTGCGAGCGCGTACATCGCGGCGATGAGACAAGAACGTTTCTCATGGCGTACCTCATCGTACTCATCTGCTCGTGGGCGTTCTGCTGGGTCGATACGGTCGGTGTGCTTCTCGCCCTCGCCCAGCTCGTGATGACCATCATCGTGCTGAACGATATGTCCCGCGCCTTCGGGAAGGAGACGGGCTATACCATCGGCCTTGTCATCTTCGGCTTCGTGTTCTGGACGATGCTCGGATTCGGGGCAAGCGAGCCTGTCGATTCGGATGACGATTAGATCGAATAGGCCTGAGACGG
>CABQNF010000091.1 GCA_902465465.1 uncultured Collinsella sp.
ATAGACGACCGACAGCACATACAGGGCGATGATAAAGCCAACGAAGGCATAGACGACGCCCATGAGCTGCGGCGACATGAGCTCGGAGATGTACTTGGACATTACGGGTACCTTTCGGAATATTAACAGTCCGGTCAAGTTTACCACGGGGTTTGTTTATATGGGACCACGGCTAGGGGCGGGGCTGGCGCGGACACAAACATCTCAATCTGTATCATCTACGGGTCAAAATCTCGGCTAAACGTTACAAATCGAGACGAAGAAAAATCTCCGAACCCAATGTCTCAATCTGTAACAACTACTCAAGAAAATCGGCTCCAGATGTTACAAATCGAGATAAACGGGCAAGCCGTCAGCCAAACATTTCAATCTATAACATCTGAGCCCCAAAATCTCCCCTTCCTGTTACAGATAGAGACATTCAAAATCCGCCGGAAGGTTTGTCTTGATCTGCCACTATTTACTGCGCCCGTTTTACCTGCTGGTTTGTTGGGAAATATCCCAATTTATCCCAAGTGCGTCGCAAACGGAACGCGCTACCTGCTCACGGGAGGGGCGAATATAATGCCGCCCGGACACGCCCGGCAGGGAGTGGCCCATGAGCATTTCCATGAGGTCCCAGGGCGTGTGCAGCTCCATCTCGCAGATGGTTCGCCACGAGTTGCGGAGGTTCGACCATGGGATGTGCTCGATGCCCTCGGCTGCGCACCACTTCTTCCATCTATGATTGCACATCCCTCGGTTCATGGGCAGCCCGTCCCCGCGATCTGCTAGCCACTCGGAGCCTGCCGCGCGGCGCCTCTGCTTGCGTGTCATATAATGTCCCTAGGTCGCCCGGAGCTATCTCCGTATTACTCCGGCATCCTTGCTATCACCCCGCCGCGCCAAGGTTCCAGCCGTGCGCGGTGGGGTTTCTTTATGTCTGGAGCAGTTGTTGCGTCATCTGCAACAACTGGCCTTTTGCTGGGACCTGCCCTGTTCCTTCAGGGGCCCTTTAGACTGCCATCCTGGTGTCAACAGCGTCTACGACCTCCGCTGCATATTTTGGATAGTCGATGACCTTGCCACTCCCCGTTTCCTTCCATGCCGATAGCTCATGGGAGAACTCTGATATCTCGCTTGCGGTGTCAAACGTGTCGACGAATCTGGCTACAAGATCGATGTACTCGAGTTCCTTTTCGTCAAACGTTTCCTCTGGTTCGACGAGCGGTTTTACGATTTCGCCCCAGCCGTTGGGGACAAGCTCTATCTTGCCCTGTTGCTGCAGGGCATAGAGCAAGGTGTCCTTATCGTTTATGACGGGGCCATAGTCGGCATGTGCGTATTCGATTCCCGTGAGGGAGGTACTCGTCATGCCATAGCAGTAGTAGTCGAGGAAGAACATGGCCTTCTGCAGCTTGGTCTTATAGAGATTTTTGCAGCGATGGGCAAGAATGACAACGGCGCCACACACGCGCGACCAATCGAACGGTCGGTATCCGTTCGTCCTCGACGGCGAGTAGGCCTCAAGTGGCGGCCAGCTAAAATCTAAAGTGCTGAAGCGATCCGGAGCCTGGGAGTCGACAAAGTTTTCGACGGCGCTGATAATCTTCTCAGACAGCTGGTCTCTCTTTACGTTTAAAAGTGACAGGGCGCCAGCGGGGCTTGCTGCCAGCCTGATCATTCCATCGTGAGCCTCGTCCTGCAGCGCGCCAGACTCATATCGAGCCACAGTTTGCTCACCGAAGCCAAGGAAGCGGCTGAAATCTCTCAACGACAGGCCGTAGCGTTCGCGGACGGCCTTGATTTCCTCGGGGGAAAGTAAGTGATTCGTGGCGCGATAGGCGGCATAGGCGGCTGCGAGGTTATCGCTTTCTATGCGTGCGTCCGCAATAGCCGCCCCACAGACGGGGCATACCGTGACCGTGGCCTCATAGGTAATATCCTGTTTTCTGATGCGCATCGTCTCGGTACGACGCTCTACGCGTGCCTCGACTTCCTGGTCGCATTCAATGCAATAGGTGCTGAAAGTGCTCTTCATCTCGCTCATCTCGGGACCTCCGTTCTATCCCGGTACAACTTGACAGAGAGGCATTTGCATCGCTCGGCCTCGTGTTTTATGGACATCTTTAGGTACAGCGTCTTGCCGAATGCCTTGGGCGAGAATTCGGCAACTGTCCATCCCGGGTATCGCGAGTCGCGGTCCGCTTCGGGTCCATCAAAACAGTCTCTTGGCGTGAGCGATAAGATCACGTTTTTGAGCTCGTCCATGGTGATTCCCATGTTCGCCATGAACTCCAGACTTGCCTCGCGTTCCACGAGGATGAAGCTATTTTTGTCCACGATTTCCTTCATCCAATGAAGGAAGAGCCCTCTGTTGTCCATCCCTCTCCTTAGCTAGAAGTGTAATCAATTAGTTACAATGATGGTGAAGAAATCGAGGTGATTCTGTGAATTCGACCTCTTGCGCCTAGTCAAATGACAGATAAAGCCTTGAGTTTGCCAACGATTTGATTCGCGGCAGCCTGCCTAGGCTCCGAACAGTTTTGCGAGCGTGCCGATGGCGCTGGTGACTGTGGGGACGAGTCCCGCGGCCTTGGATGCGAGGTCGAGCGCGTCCTTGGCCTTCCCGGCGAAGCCTCCCACGTCTTTTCCTCGGCGGCGAACCGCAGGTCGGCGAGTTGAATCGTACATTCCCATGTTATCTGCCAATCTCGCAGGTGGTTCCTTTGAATGCCTACGCGGACCTTACTTAATCCGCTTCCAGCCCTTCGCCTTCAGGCGCCGCAACCTGAGCTTTGGACAACTCGGCCTGGTCGCGTGCCGTCTCCAGGATCTTCGAGCGCCTCTTCTCGGTGCTCTGCCGGTAGCAAGTGATCAGCTCGCCCTCCGCGCCTCGGGATGTTCCTCGTACCATCCGAGCAGGTCGTTGGGGTCGGTGTTGAATACTTCGCAGAGCGCACCTACGAGCTCTGCGTTCGGATAGCTCTCCTCGCGCTCCCAAGACTGAATAGTTCGGAATGACTTGCCGACTTTTTGTGCAAGCTCCTTTTGGTTTAGCCCCAGGGCTTCTCGGCGCTCTCTTAGACGAAGGTTCATCCTCACTCCTTTCTTTACGTTAAGTGAATAGTAAACAAATAAATGTCTTTATGCAAAAAAATGTTGCTTATTCGATTAACAGGGACATATAACTACTCATATTGAAATTCGACAGACAGAAAAGCGTCTCTAAGGAGGAACGAATGGATTTCAGTAAGGAGCTGGAGGGGATATCCGCGCCGCACGCGCCCGAGCTGACCTTTCTCAGGCTGAGGTCGCTTCCAAGGTCGGAGTAAACGTCAGCACTTTCGCGAAGTACGAGAGTGGCGATTACATTCCTGGAGCCGAAAAGCTCTTGGCTATCTCGCAGGTTCTTGGTTGTCCGCCCAACGACCTGATGGGCTGGAACACGGACGAGGCCGCATAGGGATGGAGGAAGAGGAATGACTGGGAGGAGCTACGAGCTGTCCGACGACATCACGATCCTGGGCGGCATGGTGATCTTTGTGTTAACAAACTGGGAAATTCGGGGTGCACGCCCGCGTGGCTTTCGTATCCCCAAACTATCCCAAGTGCGTGTGCTAACCCGTTTTTACGCGCTTGTGTCGTTGTTGCCGTACATAACCCGCAGGTAAGCAGTGTGTTTGTTTTTGTCGTTCTTTCAGGTCAGTTCTGTAACATCTAGAACCCAAAACAGTCCCCAGATGTTACAGATCGAGACAGAAGAATCTCTCCCCGGCTTCAATCTCAATCTGTAACAACTGGAACCCAAATCCTCAGCTTACTGTTACAGAACGAGACAAACCTCTAACGCCAGGGCGGCAGACGAGGTTGTCGACGTTGCTGGGTCTCCCCTCGTCTGCCGTTGGCGGGTGTTGCGGGGCTGTTCGCCGCATTGCCGCCGCGCTGGGGGTGTCTAAACCGTAGGATAGTCTTATTGACGGCCTGTCAACTCGTCTGGGAGGCACTGTGACAGAAACGTTTGATATCGCGATTGTCGGCGCGGGCATCACCGGATGCGCCATTGCGCGGCAGCTCGCGCGGTTTGACCTGTCCATTTGCGTGGTCGAGGCGGCCAACGACATCGCGCTAGGGGCGTCGAAGGCCAACGGCGGCCTGGTGCATGCCGGCTACGATCCGACACCGGGCACGGTAAAGGCGCAGGTCAACGCCCGCGGCTGCGCGCTGTATGGCACCTGGGCCCAAGAGCTGGGCTTTTTGTTCCGCCGCACCGGCTCGATGGTGCTGGGATTTAACGACGAGGACCGTGCGCAACTGAAAAAGCTGCGCAGCAACGGTCTTGCCAACGGCGTGCCCGAGCTGTCAATCGTCGGACCCGACCGCATCCACGAATTAGAGCCGCGCGCCAGTGCCGATGCAACGTGTGCGCTGTGGTGCCCCTCGACTGGGTTTGTCGACCCGTTTGAGGTTGCCATCGCCGCGCTGGAGAACGCCGTGGCCAACGGGGTGACGTTTATGCGCTCCACCCCAGTGGAGGCGATTGAAGTCGCGGGCTCGGGCGACGACGCGCGCTTTACGCTGGCGACCCCCGCTGGCAACGTGCGCTGCCGCTACTTGATCAACGCCGCAGGCAACGGAGCCGCGGACATCTCGCATATGGCGGGGGCCGAGGAGTTCCAGATGGTCTGGCGTCAGGGCAACATCGTGGTGCTGGACAAGGAGCCGCGCACGCTCATGCCGCTCTACCCCGTGCCGACGCCGGTGTCGAAGGGCGTTATCGTGACGGGCACCGTGCACGGCAACACCGTGATCACCGCAACCGCCGCTGTACGCGAGCCGGGCGACACGCAGACCTATGCGAGCGATGTGAACGCGCTGCTGACCGGTGCGCGCAAGCTGGTGCCCGATCTGGATACGCGCCGCGTGGTGCGCGCATTTGCCGGCGGGCGTCCGGTCATTCAGGGAACGAACGACTTCTTTATTGGACAGTCGGCCGTGGTGCCGGGGCTTTTCCAGGCGGCGGGCATTCAGTCGCCGGGTGTGGCGAGCGCGCCGGCCATTGCCGAGCGCATGGAGCTTGTGATGCGTGAGGCGGGCGTGGAGCTGCACGAGCGGGCAGACTGGAACCCAATTCGCCGCGCGCCGGACGACTTTGACCGCGCACCGTTGGCGCGCAAGGAGGAGCTAATCGAGTCCGATTCCGCGTGGGGACAGATTGTCTGCCGCTGCGAAACGGTGCCCGAGACCGAGATCGTGGCCGCAATCCGACGCCA
>CABQNF010000092.1 GCA_902465465.1 uncultured Collinsella sp.
CGTCATCGTCACGCAGGACCGTTCGTATGAGAAAAAGCCCTACGAGTTTTTGCCGGCCGCGCGTGCGCGTTATGCCGACTACCCCTACCTGCTCGAGGCTATCGAGACGCGCCACGACCGCTACAACATCCAGCGCATGCACCTGTGGAAGTATGAGCGCGAGGGCCGTGCGTTGGTCGTCGCTCCGCAAAAGCCGGTCGAGGTCGGCCACGTTGAGCACGATTCGGCAAAGCTTTTGGACCTGTATATCCAGGGCCGTCAGGAGGCAAAGCGTCTGCTCGCGGAAATCCAAGAGTTCGTTGAGCGCTAGCGACGGCGAACCCTCAAAAAAATGACAACAGCTAAAGAGCTGGAAAATAACGGCTCGTGGATGACATGTGCAGAAACTCTGGTCGGAGCCAAAATACCTGTTGACTCGTACGGCGAGCGGGGTAATATGGACGGGTTACTTGCAGAGCCCCGTGAATCTCTGTAACAACACGTACTGTACATGGAGGAGTCTAAGTGATTTCGAAATCGACTCACTACGCCAAGCAGGGCGAGGTCCAGCGCAACTGGGTTCTCGTCGACGCCGATGGTGCTGTCCTGGGCCGTCTTGCCACCCAGATCGCAATGATCCTGCGCGGTAAGAACAAGCCCCAGTTCACGCCCAACAGCGACTGCGGCGACTTCGTTGTCGTCATCAACGCCGATAAGGTCCAGCTTACCGGTAACAAGGCCGACACGAAGACCTATTATCGCCACAGCGGCTACAACGGCGGCCTCAAGGCTGAGAGCTTCCGCCAGGCTATGGAGAAGCACCCGGAGAAGGTCATCGAGCGCGCCGTTCGCGGCATGCTGCCCAAGACCACCCTCGGCCGTGCCCAGATGACCAAGCTTAAGGTCTACGCTGGTGCCGAGCATCCGCACGCTGCCCAGAACCCCACGAAGATTGAGCTGGAGGCTTAAAGATGGCTGAGAACACCGTTGTCTACCAGGGTACCGGCCGTCGTAAGAACGCCGTCGCCCGCGTCCGTCTCGTCCCCGGCACCGGCAAGGTGACCATCAACAAGCGTGACGCCGAGCAGTATTTCGGCCGTCATCAGCTCGTTGAGAACGCCCTTGCTCCCTTCAAGGTGACCGACACCGCCGGTCAGTTCGACGTTATCGCTCTGTGCGATGGCGGCGGCATCTCCGGTCAGTCCGGCGCTCTGCGCCTGGGTATCGCTCGCGCTCTTCTGAACGCTGGCGACTACCGTGCTGACCTCAAGAAGGCCGGTTTCCTTACGCGCGATGCTCGCGTGGTCGAGCGCAAGAAGTACGGCCTCAAGAAGGCCCGCCGCGCTCCCCAGTTCTCCAAGCGCTAAGGTTTTATCTCCTTTCGAGATACAATGTACAAGCGGGGCCTGCCGATTCCTCGGCGGGTCCCGCTTTTCTTTTTCGACTAGGGTGGGCGGTTGCATATCGCCTGCTAGGGAAGGAGCAATCCTATGCCCCAGAACATCTTCGGTACCGATGGCGTCCGTGGCGTCGCCAACGCCGATCTTTCGTGCGACCTCGCGTTTCGCCTGGGCCGCGCGGCGACCAAGTTTCTTGGTCCGGACATCTGCATCGGCCGCGATACGCGTCTTTCGGGCACCATGCTCGAGAGCGCTCTGACCGCCGGCATTATGGCCGAGGGCGGCCGTCCGCACTGCTGCGGCGTCATCCCCACGCCCGCCGTGGCACTGCTCACCGTTCAGAACGAGCTCGACGGCGGCATCGTCATCTCCGCTTCGCACAATCCGCCGGAGTTCAACGGCATCAAGTTCTTTAGCCGCAAGGGCATGAAGCTTCCCGATGCTGTCGAGGAAGAGATCAGCGCCTGGGTCATGTCCGAAGAGGCCATGGCTGCCGATACGCTGCCGACCGGCGCTGGCGTGGGCCACATCATCAAGATGAAGGATGCCCGCAAGGCATACGTCGACCACGCCATCGATACGCTCGATGGCCTGAGGCTCGACGGCCTGGTTGTTGCCGTCGACTGCGGTCATGGCGCTTCTTGCCAGACCACGCCCGCCGCGCTGCAGCGCCTGGGTGCCACGGTCCATGCCATCAACACCGATTACTGCGGCACTGACATTAACGTTGAATGCGGCTCCACTCACCTCGAGCCCCTGCGCGAGCTCGTGCTGCGCACCCATGCTGACATCGGTCTGGCCCACGACGGCGACGCCGACCGCGTGCTGTTCGTGGACAGCGAGGGCAATGAGATCGACGGTGACTACATCCTGGCTATCTGCGGTTCCGACCTCGCCGCTCGCGGCAAGCTCGCCAACTCCGAGATTGTCTCGACCGTCATGTGCAACCTGGGCTTCTCCATCGCTATGAAGGAGCAGGGCTTCGAGATGGTTCAGACCGCCGTGGGCGACCGCTACGTTCTGGAGCGCATGCTCGCGGACGGCGCCGTCATCGGCGGCGAGCAGTCCGGCCACATCATCTTCCTGGAGCACAACACTACCGGTGACGGCCTGGTGACGGCTCTGCAGCTGCTGGCCGTGCTCAAGCGCACCGGTCGCACCCTCACCGATCTTGCCGGCATCATGAAGAAGTACCCGCAGGTACTCGTCAACGTGCATTCGGACAACAAGGCCGGTCTGGACGATTGCCAGCCCATCTGGGATGCCGTCGCTGCTGCCGAGAAGGAGCTTGACGGCCGCGGTCGCATTCTGGTGCGCCCGAGCGGTACCGAGCCGCTGGTCCGCGTGATGGCCGAGGCCGAGACGCACGAGCTGACCCAGCGCGTTGTCGACGACATCGTCGAGGTTGTCAAGCGCGAACTTCCCTAATGGTCAAAAACCGTTGCCAAGTGGTAAACTGTTAAGGTTATTTTGATTGATTGGTATGTCCGAGGGGGAGCATGTTCACTAAAGTCCTAAGGTCTTTTGGTATGCGTGGTCGAGTCCTTACGCTGGATGCTCCCATCTCGGGCGACGTCATTCCGCTCTCCGAGGTAAACGACCAGACGTTTGCCACCGGCCTTTTGGGCCAGGGCGTGGCGATTCAGCCCACCGGAACGCGTGTGATTGCACCGGCTGATGCCAAGGTCGAGGCCATTTTTCCCACGGGACACGCCGTGGCGCTTAACACGGTCGATGGTTTGGACGTGCTCATCCACGTTGGTTTGGACACTGTTCAGCTCGAGGGCAAGCACTTTACCGTACATGCTCAAGTGGGTGACATCGTCCATAAGGGCGATGTACTCATTGAGTTCGATCGCGAGGCAATTGCTGCCGAGGGCTACGATGTGACGGTTCCCATCTTGGTGTGCAACTCCGTTGAGTTCTCGAGCATCAAGGGCTCCGTTGGCGTGCATGTCGAAGAGATGGACCAGCTCATCGTTGCTCGCGAGCGCTAACAAGTGCACGTGGCCATTAGCCTACAATTCAAACACGTTTACGGAGGGCGCCCTCCGTGGCAAGATGGGATTTGTCCGAAGCTAAACAGCTTCGGGTCACCGTGGACGGGCAGGGGCCTCGACGCGGCTAGACACGAGACACATACATTACGCGACCTCGCCCTGGTGGCCGCACACGTTGGTTGCGGCCGACGCGGGCCGCGGGCAAGTGCTTGTAAGGGAGCCTTGCCTCTCTTGTACGAGAAAGGACGCGTAATGAAGATCATTAAAGCTAAAGACTACGAGGATATGAGCCGCAAGGCCGCCAATATCATCTCGGCGCAGGTTATCCTCAAGCCCGACTGTGTGCTGGGCCTTGCCACCGGCTCCACCCCGATCGGTGCCTACAAGCAGCTCGCTGCTTGGTACAAGAAGGGTGACGTCGACTTTGCCGAGGTCAGCACCTACAACCTGGACGAGTATCGCGGCCTTTCGCACGACGATCCCCAGAGCTATCACTACTTCATGCGTGAGAACTTCTTCGATCACATCAACATTGACCTGAACAACACGCATGTGCCCGACGGTTCCAACCCCGACGCCGCCGCTGCCTGCTCTGAGTACGACAAGATCGTCGCCGACGCCGGTTACCCGGATCTGCAGCTGCTCGGTATTGGCAACAACGGCCACATCGGCTTCAACGAGCCCGATGACCACTTCTCCAAGGGCACGCACTGCGTCGACCTTACCGAGAGCACCATTCAGGCTAACAGCCGCCTGTTCGACAGCATCGACGATGTTCCCCGTCAGGCCTACACCATGGGTACCCAGACCATCATGTATGCCCGCATGATCCTGGTCGTCGCCAACGGCGAGGCCAAGGCTCAGGCCGTGCATGACATGTGCTATGGTCCGGTTACGCCCGAGTGCCCGGCTTCGATCCTGCAGCTGCACACCAACTGCGTTGTCGTTGCCGACGAGGCCGCCCTTTCGCTCTGCGAGTAGCGCGAATCCTGCAGCTCGACATAGCCTTGCCTAAGGCCTCCGCTTTGCGGGGGCCTTTTTGTTATCCCTTTCCGCCCACTTGACCAAAATCTTGTCGCAAGCTTGACGAATGCCGGATGCCCAACAGTTTGATTCATTCCATAACAGATTCTATGCAAAAATGCCACTAGAAGGTCGTAGACGGTAGCGGGTGCTAGGCGAGTTGAATGACATAACTGAACATTGTTCATTTGCGTTACACTGCCGCTTAGATGGGACAAGCTGACAAGCTCATTTACCTGCTTAAAGACCGATTAGTCGGGGGATTAATAACAATCGGCCCTCGCTGTACAAAAACTTGCCGCTTGCGTACCAAAAGACAACCTAAAACACAAGGTCGCTCTATTCATAGCGCGGCTTGTATGGTCTTGCGGCTACAGTGTCCATACGGTCGAGTTGAGGAGCGGGCATGGTAAACGATTTGAGCGGTATAGACGACCTCGAGCTGATGCCGCTGGGCGGAGGCTATATGGTGCGACGCGAACGCTTGATGAATGAGCTTATCGCCAAGGGCCGAAAGGCCGGCATCGTGGTTCTTTATGCGCCCGACGGGTTTGGGAAGACCTCGGTGCTGCTGCAGTACACTCATGAGGTTAAATGCGACCCGACGCGAGGCCCCGTGCGGATTATCGAGGCCGATCGCGCCATTGGGCGCGAGGTGTTTATGCAGCTCGAGGTGGTTACCGAAGAACTCAAAGACAAACCGCACTCCCTTATCGCGATTGATAATGTGCCAAACCTCGATCAGCACGATACCGAAGACCTCATCGACAGGATTCGCGGCC
>CABQNF010000093.1 GCA_902465465.1 uncultured Collinsella sp.
CACATTAAGTGGCCTTCTTTGCGTGCGGAACTCGCGATAAACCTAAGCCGGTGTCCCCGCTCTCCCGGGGCTTGTGGTTACTTGGTTGTTGCATGCGGCTCGCTTTTCGGAACTGGGCTGATTTTTTCTAGATGTAAGGCGCCCTTGGTCCTAATGGGCCTGGGGCGCCTGTCTTTTGAAGGTAGATTTTCCCGTGCTGGACGAGAAGTTGTGTTGCCTTGCGGGCTCGAATCCCTCCGCTTGCCCACAAGAAAGCGCCCTGGGCCGTTATGGGCTCAGGGCGCTCAATTTTAATGGCTGGGACGGAGGGATTCGAACCCCCAACAGCCGGCACCAAAAACCGGAGTTCTACCGTTGAACTACGTCCCAGTATGGGTGTTGCACAAAAGCAACTCGTCTAGTTTACCTAATCTGCGAGGGCATCGCAAACGCCATCGAGCAGGCGTACGGCGAGTGTCTGCGCGTCGCTGGCCGTGAAGGTGCCGTTGTAGCGCGTCATGCCCGTGAGCTCAATGCGAATGCGAGCCGGCTTCTGCTGCGCGGCGACATTGGCGGTGCGGATGCGCTGGGCCAGGTTGTGGCACTCGGCGAGGGCAATCGTGGCGCGCGGTGCGGCGTCGGCGGGCAGCTCGTCGCTTGCGATCTCGAGCACCAGGTCAACGTCGGTTGGGACCTCGGAGTCGCAGAGCATCATGCCGCTGTTGTCGGTCGTTGCCGTGGCGATATTCCACATGCGCGACGCAACACTGCGTGCGATGGGGTCCTCGCCGATAACGGCAATCTGGAAGCGCTCGAGCACGTTGGCGGCGCGAGCAAAACCGATGCGGGACTCGGCTTCGGTGACCGAGGGCTTGCCCTCCCACACATGGTGCAGGCGGTTGATGTAGGCGTAGGTGTCCTGGAAGGCCATGCCGTCGGCAAACAGGCCGACATTTTCCTGGAACTGCTGCAGGGCGGCCTCGGTATGCGGACCAAAGTAGCCGTCGTCTTCGCCACAGGCAAAGCCCAAAACGTTGAGAGCGCGCTGCAGGGCCTGCACATCGGCGCCATGGAAATTGGGCATGCGCAGATAGAGGGTGCGGTCGCCCAGCTTATACGAAGCGTCTACAAGGGCGCTCCAACAGGGGATATCGACGGCATGACCGGCAGCAAGGCCGCTGTCGAGCCTGAAGGTGCTGACGGCCTGCTCAGTGGTGGCTCCAAAGTACTTGTCGGTGACTTCGGCGGCATCAATCGTGTAGCCGAGCTGCAGGAGACGAGACTGCACGTCCTCGACGGCTGCTCCTTGCATGCCCGTTGTAATAGGTTCCATGAACGAACCCCTTTCGGCGTACCATTCGTACTATTTGAGCGTCTGTCGGATAGACAACGCAAAGGGATGCATAAACATGCACTCAACAGTGTAGCAAGTTGTGCCTAAATACGCTGCTGACAGGTTTTATAACCCCCGTTAGTTAAGGCGCTCCACAAAGAAATCTGCCATGGAGAGGAACAACTCGCGTGCGTGCGGATCAAGCTCAACGTTCTCGATGGCCGCTTTGGCCTTAGCGGTCAGGTCCAACGCGTAGGTGTGGGCGTAATCGATGGAGCCGGTCTTCTGGAAGATCTCCACGGCGCGTGCGAGCTGCGCGGGATCATCGGTGCCCGAGGAAAGGATTGCCTCGACCTCGTCGTGATAACGCTCGTCTGACAGGGCGTGCACGGCGACGAGGGTGCGCTTGCCCTCGGTGATATCGGTGCGGAAGTCCTTGTTGGCGGCCTCTTTGGTGCCGATCAAGTTGAGCAGATCGTCCTGAATCTGGAAGGCAAGGCCCGTGTGCAGGCCAAAGGCGCGCAGCGCCTCAATCTGCTCTTCGCTGCCGCCGCCGATAATGGCTCCGGCGGCAAGCGGCGTGGCTCCGCTGTAAAACGCGGTCTTGTGCGTCGCCATGTCCAGGTAGTCATCAACTGAGATATCAAAGCGCCCGTCACGGACCCAACCCAAGTCGAGCGCCTGGCCCTCGATGGTGCGAACGATCATCTCGGTAAGCTCGTGGAGCACGCGCAGCTTCACGCCGGACTCCAGCGTGGGGTCGTCGAGAACCGTCTTGGTGACCATGGTGAGCGCCAGATCGCCACAATTGATGGCAAGGCCTGTGCCCTCGGTAAGGTGCATGCAGGGCTTGCCTCGACGAAGCTGTCCGTTGTCGGCGATGTCGTCGTGGATCAGCGCGCCCGACTGGAAATGCTCGATGGCTGCCGCGGCGCTGCGGGCGCTCTCAAAGCTGCCGCCCACTGCGGTTGCGGCGAGCATACAGATAAGCGGGCGGTGGCGCTTGCCGGCGTTGGCCGTAAAAGCCGAGAGCGGCGCATACAGGTAGCGCTCGATATCGGCAGAGGTCGCCTGTCCGTCAAAGAACGTGGCCAGATAGTCGTTAATCTGGTCAAAGTGCTGGGCTAAAAAGCTGGTAAACGGACTGGACACGGGTTCTCGCATTCTTTCTGAGGTTGCATTGGTGCAATATGCAGACAACATATTGCCACATCAGGGCGTTTGGCGCGGCAGCTTTGGCGATTTAGGACAACGGGCGTGCGTTTGATGGAGCGCGCCTAAATCAGCCTAAAATGCTCGAGCGCCGCAACGACACCGTCGTGATCGACGGTGTCGGTCACGTAATCGGCCTTATCCTTGAGATAGTCCGGCGCATTGCCCATGGCGATACCGACATCGACGGCGTTCATCAGCGAGACGTCATTGCTGGCGTCGCCGATGCCGTATACGGTTCCGTGGTGGGGATCGAGGGCGTCGAGTACAGACTGGATGCCCCCGCGCTTCGTGCATTCGCGGGGCGAGATTTCGGTTACCTCGAGTTCGAGCTCGTTAAAGCACAGCAGCGGCTCAAGTGCCTTATCTTGAGCGATGTGGTTGGCGAGCGATGTAGACATTAAGATCTTGTAGGCACTGTAATGTTGCAGCTGCGTGACTGCGTCGCCCAAGGTGCGTGCGTATCCGGGGGCATCGGGGGCATCGGCACTCATGCGCACGACGCCGTTGAGGCCCTCAAAGCGGATGACCTCGCCCGATTGCTCAAGGTAGGGGGCAAGACGCTGCAGCATACTGGGCGTCATCGACAGATCGCGAATTGCGTGTCCGTTGATCTCGGCGTAACCGCCCGCAAGACAGACGATGCCGGTCCAGGGCAGCTCAAGAAGTTTGGGGTGGATGCAGCTGAGGGTACGTCCCGTACAGATAAAGGCCATGTTGCCGTTTGCAACGAAATCGCGGATTGCCTGCGAAACCGCCTCGTTGGGATAGGGGGACAGGTCACGCTCGCTCTCGGGAAGCTCTTGTGCCACTCGAGGGTCTTGCCAGGCGAGCGTTCCGTCGATATCGAAGAAGCAGATATCGCCGCGCTTATGGGCTGCGCTGGCGGCAGGGGAGGCCGAGGTGGTGGGCACAAATCCCGGCTCGAGGCCCATGATCTGGTCAAAATGCTCTTTAACGCGGGGAACGGAGATGCCGATGATCACCTGGGCGGTCTTGCCCGTAATGATGAGGCCCTTGGCGCCCACCGCGACAAACGACGCGTTATCTGCAACGATGGAAGGGTCTGCGACCTCGACGCGCAGGCGCGTGGCGCAGTTGGTTGCGCCCACGATATTGCCAACGCCACCTAAAAGCTGAATTACCCGCTCAGCGAGGACGTGATCTTGATCGGATCGACTATTGACTTCGTCATTGGGAGATTGCTCTTTGGCAAAGTCGCTTCCCGTTAAACGATCGATTGTCGTGCGATTGGCGACATGATTCTCGCGGCCCGGCGTCTTAAGGTCATAGACCAAGATAAGTGCTCGAAAACTAACAAAAAAGATGAGGCTAAAGGCAAGGCCGATGCCGAGCGCCAAAAGGTAGGAGCCGGCATGCATTCGCATGAGTGGGATGAAGTTGAAGGCCGTCATTTCCATGAGACCGCCCGAGAAGATGCCGACGATGCCAAAGAAGTTCATGGTCATGGCAAGGCAGGAGGATAGGACGGCGTAGAGCAAAAAGAGTCCGGGATAGGTGAACATAAAGAGAAACTCGAGCGGTTCGGTGACACCGCAGACCACCGAGGCGACGATGGCGGGCAAAAGGATGACCTTAAGGCCGGCGCGGCGTTCGGGTTTGGCGGTGAAATAGAATGCTGCCGCGATGGCGGGAAGGCCAAAGAGCTTGCCCCAGCCGGTGGCGGTAAAACCTGCCCAGGGTGCAAGTTCATTTAAAGGGCGCGTGCTATGGGAGAGAATGGGGAGCAGGTTGGTCCACGTGGCGTAAATGCCGTCGTGAATGACCAGATTGTCGTAATAGATGGGCATATAGAGCAGGTGGTGCAGCCCCATGGGCTCGAGTGCTCGCTCCAAAAACACAAAGATGCCCACGCCGAAGGGGCCGACGCCCGCAAGTGCGTGGCGCAGCGTTTCGGTCACAGCGTATGCGAAGGGTACGATGGCGGCCGAGATGACGGCAAGGGCAAACACGGCAAAAAAGCTGATGAGGTAGACCAGCGAGGAACCCGAGAAGGTGCCGAGCCAATCGGGAACCTTGGCATCGTAGAAGCGATCATGGATGGCGACGACGGTTGCCGATACCGCCAGCGGGCCGATAATGCCGGTGTCGAGCGTCTTGATGCCGTCGATGACGGTGATGCCGCTGGCGGGGGTCAAAGATGACGGGTACTCAAGTCCAAGGTTGTCTCCGCTCAGCTTAATGATCTCGCTCAAAAAGAAGCAATAGACAAAATAAGCCACGAGTGCCTCGAGGCAGCAGCGTGCCGGTTGCTTTTGGGCAAGACCGATAGGCAGCGCTACGGCAAAAAGGAGCGGGAGACGTTTAAAGACCGTCCACGAGCCGCGCTGGATGATGGTCCAGAAAACGTACCAAGGGGTTCCGTATACGGCGAGATCGCCGACGATGTCTACGGTCGTGGCGAGGGCGGAGATGCCGACCATGAGGCCTGATATAGAAAACAGCATGGCGGGCGCGAACATGGCTCCGCCAAAACGTTGGATTTTCTGCAGCATAATATGCCTTTCGGATGCAACATGCTGTGCGAGCAAGAACGTTTAAACAATGAACTCATTGTAGAGGACTGGCTGCTTGCCGCATTGACGGTTTTGATTCGGTCCGATTTAGGTTTCGGGGGAACCGTCGACGGTAAATAA
>CABQNF010000094.1 GCA_902465465.1 uncultured Collinsella sp.
GGATTCTAAAAAACACCTTGCCAAATAGGAGCGTCAGGACGCAAAGAGGCTCCGCAGCGCGAAGCGCGATGCGGAGCCTCTTTGCATGTCCGAGGACGTTTTGGAAAGTAACCCAAAGCGGCCCGGCGATCCTGCGGGAGTTAAACCCCTTTAGAACTTGTCGTGGAAGGTACGCGCAATGACCTCGTCCTGCTGCTCCTTGGTGAGCGTGTGGAAGTTCACGGCATAGCCGGAAACGCGGATGGTCAGCTGCGGGTACTTCTCGGGGTGAGCCTGAGCGTCGAGCAGCGTCTCACGGTTGAAGACGTTGATGTTCAGGTGGTGGCCACCCTTCTCGGCGTAAGCGTCGAGCATGTGGACCAGGTTATCGGCCTGAGTCTCGGAAACTTCAGAAACCTTCATAATGTGTCTCCTTCGATTAATAGGCGCCGGCCGAAACCGGCGCACTAATCAGTAATCGTTATTGTTAGTATAGCACTAACAATAGTTACTCGCCCAGCTGATCAAGGTCGATATCGCCAAAGAACACCTGGTCCTCCTTGCCGAGCGCACTCGGGATGATGGAGAAGGTGTTGGAGATGCCGTCCTGAGCATCGCGGAACGGGAGCTTGGAAACCGAAGACAGCGAAGCGATGGCGCCGTGGCTATCGCGCTTGTGCATGGGGTTAGCACCCGGGGCGAACGGCTGGCCAGCCTTGCGGCCGTCGGGCGTGGAGCCAGTCTTCTTACCGTACACGACGTTGGAGGTAATGGTCAGAACCGAGGTCGTGGGCACGGAGTTGCGATAGGTGTCGTTCATGCGGATGTACTCCATGAACTGGTGCACAACGTCGTGAGCGATCTGGTCGACGCGGTCGTCGTCGTTACCGTACTTGGGGAACTCGCCCTCGGTCTCGAAGTCGACGATGATGCCGTTCTCGTCACGGACGGGGTGGACCTTGGCGTACTTGATGGCGGACAGGGAGTCAGCCACGACGGAAAGGCCAGCGATGCCCGTAGCGAACCAGCGGTGCACGTGCTTGTCGTGCAGAGCCATCTGGATGCGCTCGTAGCAGTACTTGTCGTGCATGTAGTGAATGATGTTCAGCGAGTTGACGTACACGCCAGCGAGCCACTTCATCATGTCGTTGTACTTGGCCACAACGTCGTCGTAATCGAGCGTATCGCCCTCGACGGCGCGATACTTGGGGCCGACCTGCTTCTTGGAGACCTCGTCAACACCGCCGTTGAGTGCGTACAGCAGGCACTTGGCCAGGTTGGCGCGGGCGCCGAAGAACTGCATCTCCTTGCCGATGCGCATGGAGGACACGCAGCAGGCGATGCCGTAGTCGTCGCCATGATAGACGCGCATGAGGTCGTCGTTCTCGTACTGGATCGAGGAGCTGGCGACAGAAGTCTTGGCGCAGAACTTCTTGAAGTTCTCGGGCAGACGGGTCGACCACAGAACGGTCATGTTGGGCTCGGGGCTGGTGCCCATGTTCTCGAGCGTGTGCAGGTAGCGGTAGCTCATCTTGGTAACGAGCGTACGGCCGTCAACACCCATGCCGCCGATGGACTCGGTGACCCACTGCGGGTCGCCGGTGAACAGGGCCTGGTACTCGGGGGTACGGGCGAACTTGACCATGCGGAGCTTCATGATGAAGTGATCCACGAACTCCTGGATCTGCTCCTCGGTGAAGGTACCGTTGGCAAGGTCGCGCTCAGCGTAGATGTCGATGAACGTAGAGGTACGGCCGATGGACATAGCAGCGCCGTTCTGCTCCTTGACGGCAGCAAGGTAGGCGAAGTACATCCACTGGATGGCCTCCTGCGTGTTAGTAGCAGGGTTGGAAATATCGAAACCATAGGTCTCGGCCATCATCTTGAGCTCGCCGAGGGCGCGGATCTGCTCCTGCAGCTCCTCGCGATCGCGGATGTTGTCGGCGGTCATGACCGTCGGAGTGGAAGCCTTCTGGGCCTCCTTGTCCTTGATCAGGTAGTCGACGCCGTACAGGGCAACACGACGGTAGTCACCGATGATGCGGCCGCGGCCATAGCCATCGGGCAGACCGGTGATGATGTGAGCCGAGCGGCAAGCACGCATCTCGGGGGTGTAGACATCGAAGACGCCAGCGTTGTGGGTCTTGCGCTCGAAGGTGTAGCGCTCGACAACGTTCTCGTCGACCTTGTAGCCGTGCTGGCTGGCAGCCTGGCAAGCGATGCGGATACCACCGTTGACGTGCAGCGCGCGCTTGAGCGGCTTGTCGGTCTGGAGGCCAACAATGGTCTCCTTGTCGCGATGGGCATTATCGATGTAGCCAGCGGGGTGGCTCACGATACCCGTGACGGTCTTGGTGTCCATATCGAGGACACCACCCTGCTCGCGCTCCTTAAGCAGCAGGTCGAGAACCTCGCCCCACAGCTCCTTGGTACGCTCGGTCGGACCTACGAGGAACGACTCATCGCCCTCGTAGGGGGTGTAGTTCTTCTGGATGAAGTCTCGGACGTCAACCTCTCCCGTCCAGATGCCTTCCTTGAAGCCTTCCCATGCCTCCTGCATTGTGTAACCACGCTCCTAGTTACGTGTAATGCGGCGCTCTCTCACACCGCTGCTTATTGAATTCTTGAATGTTCGGCTTGCACTACCGGCTTCTTCCGTTCTTCACCACACGTTGGTGCAGGAAAAACGTTTGTCCACCTTGGAACTACAACCCAAAACCCAAGATTTCACCCGTTTGAGAAGGATAACATAGCGACCCTCTCCATCTGGGCTGTTATATGTTTCTTTTTTTATATCATAAGGGCGTTTTTTACAAACCCGCAGGAAATGCGAGCGCGAACAACTACCGTTCACCGATTTGTATGTTATTTTTCCTTGCCTTTGTACGACGTTCGCTCTAGCTGTTATGCCAGCTTTATCAGGATAAAGTGTCCCAGAGACCCTACAGAAACTGCAGGGCGGCCACGGGATCCCCCGTGGCCGCCCTGTGGCGTAGCTAGTATTTAGCTTTGATTGCCGCTTGGCATTAGGCGGCTGCAGCGGCCTTGTCGGTCGTTGCCTTGCTGTTGCCCTGGCCCTCAAAATGCTTGTAGCACCAGCTGGTGACCAGCGGGGTCAAAATAGCCGTCACGATTGCGCAGGCAGCAACCTGTGCCGTAGCCGTCGCGAGCACGGCGCCACCGTACATGGCCCCGTTGACGCTTGCCATGGCAGCAGGCGTGGCCACATTGGCTCCGGCGCAGCTCGAAATGGCCGCACCTGCGACACCCGTACCACCCGTGAGCTTATCGACCGCGATGACGGGAATTGCAAAGACCACCGAGCAGATCACGCCGAGCAGAATGCCGGGAAGACCGCCATTAATGAGCTGGCCAAAGGTCATGGTCGAGCCCATGGCAAAGAAGACAAGCACGATGATGGCGGAAAGTGCAGGAGCCATCATCTTTTTAAAGCTCGGGAAGAGGTTGCCCAGGATAATGCCAACGACGATCGGCAGGATGGCGCCCACGAGCGACCAACCGATCGGAGCCTGACCGGCAGCGCCGAGCACGATCATCGTGACCGGAGGGCCGACAACCAGCGTAGTGATGGCGACGGCGCCACGCTCGGCCTCGTTACCCATGGTGCCCATCAGTCCAGCGTACATAGCGTTGTTGGCGCCGGTGCAAGCCGCCAGCATCACCATGGCCGAGATACCAAACAGGTTGTCGTTGAATACATAAAGGATGAGCAGCGATACGGCAACGACCACGATCTGCTTGACAGCGATGATGATGGCGCCGCGGGCAGCGGCGGCAGGAGCGCTCTTAAACGAAATCGTCGTACCGACGATCAGCAGGAAAGCGCCCACGAGCGGGCCTGCACCCTGCTGGGTCATGCCAAGCGTAAAGCTGCCGAGCGTTTTGAACAGGTCAGGGAATAGCGTGTTGAGCAGGCAGCCCAGCAAAAGCGGCACCAAAATATTGGCACCCGGGATGGAGGACATCTTAAAGAACGGCTCCTTTGCCGCCGGCGCCTCCACCGCAGTCGATTCACTCATATATATCTCCTTTGGATGCATGCGAATTGTAGCCGCACGCGCCTATGTCAGAAAGAAGGCGACGGTCCCGAGTCGCAGGAGCCGTCGCCGAATAATCGTCGCGGGGTATTACCCGTCCAGGACGATGCCGCCGTCGCAGTCACCGATCTCGCCGTTCACGAAGCTGGCGAGGTCGGAAGCGAAGAACAGCACCATCTGCGCAGGCTCGCTGGCCTGGGCAGCGCGGCCCAGAGGAATACCGTTGATGATGCGCTGAGAGTTCTCGTCAGAGAGAATCGAGGTCATATCGGTCAACGTGAGCGACGGGCACACAGCGTTGCAGCGGACGCCGAACTTACCGCCCTCCTTGGCGACCGCCTTGGTAAGGCCATTGACACCGGCCTTGGAGCTCGCGTAGGCCGCGGTGCCGAGCAGGCCGCCGCCGATCTTGCCAGCAACAGAGCTTACGTTGACGATAGTGCCGGCATGGGCCGCCTTAAAGTGCGGGTACACGGCGTTCATCATGGTAAAGGTGCCGTTGAGGTTGATGTCGATGGTGCAACGCCACTCGGTGTCGTCGATCTCGTCAAACTTCTTGGTGCTGATGACACCGGCGCAGTTGATCAGGATGTTGGTTTGCGGCAGGTCCGTAAAAATCTGCTCGACGGTCTCGCGCGCCTTGGGCGCATCGGCGACATCGAGCTGATAGAACTTGTTGCCCTCGCCAAGCTCGGCCACAGCGGCCTCGCCCTTAGCAGCGTTCCTTGCGATGAGCGCGACGTGTCCGCCGCCCGCGACGATGCCCTTGGCGATCTCGAGGCCAATGCCCTGAGTGCCGCCCGTGACAATCGCGGTCTTGCCCGTGAAGTCAAATGCCATGACTCCATCCCCCTTTATGTAAGGTGTCTCCTTGCGGGAAGTTGGAGCATCGCACGTGGCGATTATATGAGTCCCAGTCGTCATGGTGGTGACAACCCCTCGCCTAACCGCGTGCATAGTAGTTCTTTGAAACGCTTCAGCAATTGAATGATTTTAAGTCTTAATGCACTCTTAATATTGCCTAGCGGCCAAGTAGATTTTTGGGACATGACTAGAAATCCACCGAATGGGATGGTTGAGCGGGGGTATCATCTTTTACCGAAAATAGTTTCTAGTGTT
>CABQNF010000095.1 GCA_902465465.1 uncultured Collinsella sp.
CTGTAGAGTTTGGCCGTCTTCTCGTTAAAGTTGCCGGTGCCCAAAAGTGTGAGGCGCGTTAGCGCCATGCCCTCGCGATAGGTGAGCTGGCAGATCTTTGAGTGGCATTTAAAGCCCTCGGAACCATAGATGACGGTGCAGCCGGCCTCTTCCAGGCGCTCGGCCCACTCGATGTTGTTCTGCTCGTCAAAGCGTGCGCGGAGCTCCATGAGCACCGTGACCTCTTTGCCGTTCTCGGCAGCATCGATCAGCGACTCGCACAGGCGGCTCTGCTTGGCCACGCGGTAGAGCGTGATGCGCAACGAGATGCACTCGGGGTCGTAGGCTGCTTCGTGCACCAGGTCCAAGAACGGGTTCATGGCCTCGTAAGGGTAGAAGAGCAGCTTGTCGTGCTGCAGCACCTGCTCGCGGATGGAGCGGGTCATGTCGATGGTGGGATTGGGCTGCGGCTTAAACGGCGTAAAGAGCAGCTCGTTGCGCAGGTGCTCGGGAATCTTGCCCTCAATGCCAAAGACGTAGCCCAGGTTGAGCGGGATATCGCAGGTAAAGACCGAGCGACGCGAAAGCTCGAGCGCCTTGCGGATAGTCTTGAGCGTCGCCTTCTCGAGCGACCCCGAGACCGCGAGCACTACCGGCTGCAGGCGCAGGCGCTTCTTGAGAATGCGCTTCATGTGCTGGCGGTAGTCCTCTTCCTCTTCGACGCCCTCCCCGTCCGGATCGATGTCGGCGTTGCGGGTGACGCGGATCAGCGCACGATCCAGCGGTTTATAGGAGCCAAAGCAGCTGTCCAGGCAGGCGAGGATGACGTCCTCGAGCAAGATGTAGGAGTAGGTGCCGGTGGGCGAGGGGATCTCGACCACGCGGTTCATCGAGGCGGGAATCTCGATAAGGCCCAGCAGGCTCTCCTCGTCGGTGGCGCCGTCCAGACCACAGGCCAGATAGAGCGCGCCATTGCGCAGGTTGGGGAAGGGGTGGCGAGGATCGATGACCAGCGGCGAGATGACCGGCGACACGTAGGCCTGGAAGTAGCGGGTTACAAAGGTGCGCTCCTCGGGCGTAAGCGAATCGATGCGGGCGCGGTGAATGCCCAAGGTGTCGAGCTTGCCCTCGATGCTCTTAAAGATGGACTCCCAACGGGTAAGGAGCCCGGGCATTTCGGCCATGACAGCATCGACCTGTTCGGAGGCGGTCATATTGCTCTTGTTGTCGACAGGTTGTTTTTTGAGCTCCGCCAGATCGGACAGGCCGCCCACGCGCACCATGAGAAACTCGTCGAGGTTAGACTCGAAAATCGACACGAACTTTAGTCGCTCGAATAACGGAACGGTTTCGTCGAAGGCTTCGTCGAGCACGCGGTTGTCAAAGCGTAGCCAGCTGAGCTCTCGGTTTTGCGTGTACGAGAAGTCGCGCGGCGGTTTGCGCAGCTTTGCGGCGGCTTGCTTCTTTTCGATTTTGCTCGGCATATGCATCTGTCCGTTCAGTCCCCACGAGGGACGGTAGCCTAACACTAATCACTATTGTCTCAATTTAGTCGACCTGTGGCACGGACGCATCGCGCGAACGGTATCTTTACCTACTTCTTACGCTGCCAAGGCATAGGACTGACGCCCTGCTCGTCTGCAAGTGGTCTATATCCTCACTCAACTGGTACGTAAGTGTGAATAAGAATGATAGATAGCTGAATATCATTGAATGCAGGCGGAAACGTAAACAAACATCATTTATATACATAAAACCGATTTAGCTATGCAATTCTGAATCAAAAGTTTAGAGATGCAATTGCAAATGGTTTTTAGGAAAAAAGAGCGTTTACCTTAGAAAAGTTACTTTAGAACGCCGAAGTACATCATGGGGGAATCACATGCGATATACCGTTCATCGCACTTTGTTGACCGTTCGGGGGCGAGGTGGAATTGCGGGTGGAATTTGGATATAACTAGAGCTGTCAGCAAGCAGCGTCCGCTATGGAAGGGCGCTGAGAGATTCGGCCGAAAGGCCCGAAAGAAAGGTAGGAGGCCATGACGAAAGGTCTGCACGTGCCTTCCGAGATCGGCAAGCTCAGGAAGGTCTGCCTGCACCGTCCCGGCGACGAGCTCCTCAACCTGCCGCCCGACGAGCTCGAGCGACTCCTGTTCGACGACGTCCCGTTCCTGGAGGTCGCGCAGCAGGAGCACGACACCTTCGCCCAGATCCTGAGGGACCAGGGCGTGGAGGTCCTCTATCTCGAGAACCTCGTCGCCGAGGTGTTCGACCAGGTCCCCGGCGCCCGCGCCGAGTTCACCGACCAGTACATCGCCGAGGCCGGCATCCGCGGCCAGCACATGCCGCAGATCGTCCGCGAGAAGCTGGACTCCATCGAGGACAACCTCGAGTTCGTCAAGAAGACCATGGCCGGCATGACCAAGTCCGAGATCGACATGCCCCTCACGGCGTCCACGACCCTCGACTCCCTGGTCAACTCCGAGTCCGAGTCCGACCTGATCATCGACCCGATGCCCAACCTCTACTTCACCCGCGACCCGTTCGCGGTCATCGGCGAGGGCGTCAACCTCAACCGCATGTACTCGGTCACCCGCAACCGCGAGACCCTGTACGGCAAGTACATCTTCAAGTACCACCCCGACTACAAGGACGTCTCGCTGTACTTCCGCCGCGACTGCCAGTTCCACACCGAGGGCGGCGACGTGCTGAACATCAACGAGAAGACCCTCGCCGTCGGCATCTCCCAGCGCACCCAGGCCGCCGCGATCGACGTCATGGCCCAGAACATCTTCTGGAACTCCGACTCCAAGGTCGAGCGCATCCTGGCCTTCGATATCCCGGTCTCGCGCGCCTTCATGCACCTCGACACGGTCTTCACCCAGATCGACGTCGATAAGTTCACGATCCACCCCGCCATCATGGGCACCCTGCGCGTCTACGAGCTGACCGCCGGCAAGAACCCGGGCGACGTGAACATCCGCCTGATCGAGGACACCCTCGAGCACGTCCTGGAGGACGCCACCGGCGTCGACCAGGTCAAGCTGATCCCCTGCGGCGGCGGCGACCCGATCGCGGCCTCCCGCGAGCAGTGGAACGACGGCTCCAACACCCTGTGCGTCGAGCCCGGCAAGATCTGCGTCTACGCCCGCAACACCGTCACCAACGACGTGCTGTACAAGGAGGGCCTGGACCTTCTCGTCGTGCCCTCCGCCGAGCTCTCCCGCGGCCGCGGCGGCCCGCGCTGCATGAGCATGCCCTTCTGGCGCGAGGACCTCTAAGGTCTTCAAGGACCCGTACAGGTCATAATACATACATCTAGCTGCCATTAGATGTCTCCCATTGGGGCGGTGCGGGTTTTCGCACCGCCCCAATCTTGTATGAGGAACGTCAACACGATTGGATGACTGCTTTTGTAAGGAGCTTGGCCATGGACATCAAGACGATTGGCGTTGAGGAATGGCTCAACGTTTGGGAGAAGAGCGCCACGTGGGACATCGCCCAGTCGACGATCTCGTCGCTCACCATGGGCGAGCTGCGCGCGCTCGATGAACAGGACGGCGCCACGTTCTACGAGCGCCTGGACCGCGAGAAGATGAACTACGGCTGGATCGAGGGCTCGCCGGAGTTTAAGGCCGAGGTTGCCAAGCTGTATCGTCGGGAGGTCAATCCCGATCACATTCTGCAGACCAATGGCTGCACGGGCGCTAACCTCAACGCCATCATGGCTGTGGTCGAGCCCGGCGACCATGTTATCGCCGAGTGGCCCACCTACGCGCCGCTCTACGAGATTCCGCGCACGCTGGGCGCCGAGGTCGAGTATTGGGAGCTTCGCGAGGAACTCGGCTGGAAGCCCGATATCGAACAGCTCAAGCGCCTGGTTCGCCCCAACACCAAGCTTATCTGCATAAACAACGCATCGAACCCCATCGGTACGGTGCTCGATGCCGATATGCTCGGCCAGATTGCCGAGATCGCCCGCTCGGTGGGCGCCTACGTGCTGTGCGACGAGGTATATCTGCCGCTCGAAAACACTGAGTCCTTTATGTCGATGGTCGACGTGTACGAGAGGGCCATTGTCACCAACTCGTTGTCGAAGACCTATTCGACACCTGCGGCCCGCGTGGGCTGGGTCCTGGCCGACAAAGAGGTGTCCAACCGCATCCGTACCTATCGCGATTACACCATGATCTGCGGCGGCGTGTTCAACGATGCTCTGGCGACCTATGTGCTTGAGCACAAGGATAAGATTCTCGAGCGCAATCGCAAGATCGTGTTTGGCAACCGCGATATCGCGCAGGCTTGGATCGATACGCAGCATCGCGTTTCCTGGACGGCCCCGCAGGGCGTGTCCACCTCGTTTATCCAGCTGGATATTCCCGAGGATGACGAGGAGTTCTGCAGGCGCCTGCTGTCCGAGAGGGGAGTGCTGCTGGTCCCCGGTAGCCGTTTTGAGCTTCCCTGCGGCGCACGCCTGGGCTACTGCGCGGGCGAGGACGTTCTGCGCGAGGGCCTGAGGCTTTTGGGCGAGGCACTGGCGGAGCTCGATCGCTAGGATTCCGATGGTCTTCGGGGGCCTTATCCAAATTAGCCGAAGATAATCGAAAACGGACCCGTTTCCCTAGGGGAAGCGGGTCCGTTTTTCTATACCGAGAAGTCAAGTTGTTACAAATGGGGCCGTAAAGCGAGGCGGTATCCGCTGGGCCTTATACTGAGTTTCCGGTGAACGGTATCAAGCGTCTGGTAAACGGTAATTTATTTATCAGAAATGAATAGGACAAACTTTTTTCTGAATAAAAATGAAAATGGTTGAGACGCGGTGTGAACCGCTAATTCTATTCATAGTTTTATTGGAAATATGCAATTTGAGGATGGTTTAACAAAGTTTAGTTCCATTTGATTTTAGGATTAAAACGCGTTTAAGCACGTAAATACGCTTTATTAAGATGAAGTGTGCCATGCGTGAAGTATATGTGTATGCCGTTCACCCCCTATAAAAAACCGTTCGGGGGCAAGGTGGAAGTATGAGCTGATTTTGGATATAAATATGTCGTCAGCAATAACGCCTCACACGGAGGGGCGCTAACGAATCGGCCCTGACAAGGGCCCGAAAGAAAGGTAGGAGGCCATGACGAAA
>CABQNF010000096.1 GCA_902465465.1 uncultured Collinsella sp.
CGCCTGCCATCCGCAACGTTAAAATGCTGCAATGAGGCACAAGACTTGCGTTTCGGATGGACGGATTATGGGTCGTAATAAATATCCCGAGGAGACGGTCGCGAAGATCCTCGACGCGGCGCTGGAGCTATTCTGCACACAGGGTTATGAGGGGACGAGCATTCAAGATATCGTCGACCGCCTCGATGGCATGACCAAGGGCGCTGTCTATCATCACTTTAAGAGCAAAGAAGAGATTTTCAACGCCGCATTTGATCGGGCAATGGCTCCGATTGTTGAGCAACGTCGCTCAACGCTTGGTATCGGCAATATGACGGGAGCCCAAAAGCTCAAACGACTTTATGCGCCCGAGTCTGTCGTTCCGCAAATTGAGCTATGGGCACGCATGCATCCTGCGGCGGATCCGGTAAAAAGCTCGCGGCTGCTGGCGATGCAGTACCAAGGTTCGTTTGACGAGTCGGCCGATGGCTATCTCTTGCCAGTGATCGAGGAGGGCGTCGCCGACGGCTCCATTGCGTGCGAATGCCCGCGCGAAGCGGCGGAGGCCGTATCGTTGTTGGCGAATCTTTGGCTGCTGCCGCTGTTCCGTCCACTCGAGACCAAGGATCGAATGCTCGCTCGCGCTCAATGTTTGGCGCAGATGGCTGCTGCGGTGGGACTCGATTTGGGGGAAGAAGTGCTTCAGACAACGGCGCTGATTTGGGACGTATGGGACCGTTCCGGGTGGTAATATAGATACCAACGGTATGTAATTGATTTGCGAGGGTAGCCACGGCTGCCCTTTTCAAGTCATTAAATACATACTATCGGTATGTATTTGGGGGCAGGCTTATGGCTGGGATGCGAAGAATTAGCGTTTCGTTGGCGCCAAAAACAGTGCGATCTATCAGGCTTTTTGGCCTTCTTGTTGCGCAGCTGTGCGCGTATTCGATGTTGTCGGCACTGTGCTTTGCGTGCCCGCTTTACTTGTTCGATTGCAGCGGCTCATCAACGTTATATGGTGCCGTCGCGGCGATAGCGTTCGTGCCGGGCGTGCTTGCGACTCCGGCTGGCGGAATCTTGGCGGATCGCGGGAGACATCGCGGGGTTCTTGTGGTGCTCGGCATTGTTCTGATGGCTGCATCACTGTTGTTTATCCCCATGAAGCGTTCGCTGCCTCTTGCCGTTGTCGTGGTAGCAATGCTTTGCGTCCAATATGGTATCCAATCGCTGCTGAAACCGATGCTTCAAATTGAGACGGTGCGCATGACGGGCCCAGAAAAGGTTGAGCGTGCCACTGCGTTGGTCTCGCAGATAACCATGGCGAGCAATATCTTGGGGCCTGTAGTCGGGACGGCAGTCTATGGGTGCTTTGGTATCGATGCTCTATGCGAAACCGCGGCGTTGACGTTTGCGATGTCAGCCCTGCTGTTTGGGGGCGCACTCAAGCAAAATGCCTCATCTGGAATGACAGGGGACAGCACGACTTGCTCGACATGCCGAAGCGATTTTCGGGAGTCGATTCGGTACCTGTTTCAAAACGCATCATTGCTCGTTGTGTTTTTTCTTGCGGCTATTTTGAACCTTGCGTTAGTTGGGTTAACGATTGGTGCTCCCGTTATTGTTGCAAAGCATCTCGGAATGCAATCATCCTTTGTTGGGATTATTGAGGTGGCTATGGGCTTAGGTGGTCTTGTCGGCAGTGGTTTGGTCAGTATTTGGCCGCATCGTTTTTCCTTCAAGGGCATATGTCGATATGTTGCGATGATTTGTTTTGGAGTCGTACCGATTATTGTCACGCTACTGAGCGGTCCTGATGAATTAGCGTTTGCCGCGCTTGCGGCCGGCTCGGCATGGGTCATGGCGTGGGCAAGCATTACATCGGTCGAAATCGTTTCATTTGTTCAGCGGTCAGCGCCAAAGGAACTCTGCGGAAAAGTGCTGGCACTCGTTTATATGATGCTTTCCTGTGCAACGCCTATTGGCCAATTGGTTTACGGGCTCGCATATGATCGATGGACACCGGCGATTGTATTCGCAGGCGTGTTGGCGGTGCTGACGTTGACGACGGCGCTGTTTTATCGGCTGAAAAGTCGCTTGTGGCGATTGTCTTAACGTGCTGGGGCACCGTGAATTTGTGGAGGCGGTGGTACGCCGCGCCGGGACGGCATTGTTTGGGCGTGCCTCTCCTTCGTCTACAATATCGTGCAGACGAAGGAGAGGCATGCCCATGATCAAGATGTTTGCGAGTGACTTAGACGGAACGCTGCTGAACGCCCTGCATGAGGCGGATGGGACCATCCGCCGTGCCATTCGCGAGCTGACCGAGGCTGGCCTGCATGTGGTTCCCGCGACCGGACGCTCGACGCTGCCGGTCGGCGAGCATGGCTTTACGGGCCTGGCGCTTGACGCCTGCTGCTCTAACGGCTCCATCGTGCGCGACAGTCATGGCGAGGTGCTCAAAACCTGGACCATCGACCCGCAGGTTACCGAGGAGCTGCTCAAGGCGTTCCCGGACATTTGCTTCGACTGCTCCACGCCCGACGGCATGTTCTCGAGCGGTTCGTTCGAGATGCACCAGGCGGGCTTTAAAAAGGACAGCCCTATCAAGCGTATTGTGATGCGCGGCATGCGTGCACGTGGCGGGTATCACGAGGAGCAGTATTTCGATCAGTCGATCGGCGACATCCTGCGTCACGATGTATGCAAGATTAACTGTCGCGTGACCTCGCCCGAGCTGGAGCGCGACCTTAAGGCGTATTTGGCCGAGCGATCGGACCGCGTGGTCAACGCGCCGTTCGATCCGGTGATGTTCGAGATCACGGACGTGGCGTGCAACAAGGGCGAGAGCGTGGCCTGGCTGGCGGGCTACTACGGCATTGCCGAGGATGAGGTCGCGGTTTACGGAGACGGCGGCAACGACATCGCCATGCTCAAACGCTTCCGCCACAGCTACGCGACCAAAAACGCAAGCGATGCCGCCAAGGCCGCCGCGAGCGCAACTATCGGCAGTTGCATGGTCCACGCCGTCCCCAAACACATGCTCGCCACCATGCGCAAGCAAAACTCTCGCACCGTCATCGAATAATGTGACAAAGGGACTGTCCCTTTGTCACATGGGAGATGCCGGCTTTTGGCATACAGGACTGTTTCGCTTTCGCCACCAACAAATTTCGAGTTATTCGGCCTGTCGGAGGTCGTTAAATGGCTAAAGATGCCCTCTCGGGAACATTCATACCTCTAATGGTGTTTGATTCGGTGACGTAAGTGAGCGAATGGGCATGCATGCGCTCAAATAAGGACAAAACTCTCAGATAATCCCGGCGGTGCATTTATACAGAGCCAGCAGCGTGGCCGAATAACTCGAAAAATGTAGGCAGCAGTTCGGCGACAAGCTCGGGTATGGCGAAGGAACTGTTCCTTCGCCATAATGAGATCCGATCTTCTGAAATGCGAACAAACATTCGCATATCTAACTGCGCTTTGATAGAATTGATACTGTTGGCGGCAGTTCCATGTGCCGGGCAGCGCCCTCCATCTGATGGGAGGTGATGCCCATGACCGATTTGATTGATTTCGTGAGACTTCTGACCGCTTTGGTCTCGTTCTCCACGGCACTCGTCGGGCTTTCCGAGGCACTCAAGCAACGTTCGAAGCAACGTAAAAGGGGTCGCCGCCGCTAAGGCGTTGACCCCTTAATCCAAGCAACGGCGCTGCCCAGCTTTCCAGAACTTGGGCTGCCGTCGACACTATTCTACCCACGAATGACATTTTGAACAATCGGCAATGCCGCTCCAAAAGCCAGGCACAACTGGCACAACCTAGGCGGTCGCTGAATATGGCAAAGAAACTGTCCCTTTATCACATCCAAAATATTGCCTTTACGTGTTGATGCACACGGTGTGCAATAATACTCGCACTGTGCAATAGCGCACAGGCTGAGTAACAAGGAGGACGCTTGTCCCAGCTCGAGAAATGCGATCGCCGGTCCCTTCGCTCGCAGCGTGCCCTTCGCCAGGCGCTTGCCAGCGAGCTTGCCGAAAGCGGCGACCTTTTGCGCATTAACGTTGCGTCGCTCACCGAGCGCGCCGGCCTTACGCGCCGCACGTTCTATTCGCACTACCGTGATATCCCCGACTTTATCAATCAAATCGAGGACGGCTTGCTGGCCGAGATCCGTGAGCGCATTGAGCTCATCACCGCAGCTCAGCTGCCCGATCTCTATCACAACATCGATGAGCTCGAGCCGGCGCCCGGTTCGGTTGAGTTGCTGCGTTATCTTGCGGCCAACCGCGACTTGATCGGTGCGCTGCTGGGTCCGGGCGGCGACCAGGCCTTCATTAAAAGAATCATCGACACCGCTCGTGAGGCTGTGGTGCCGCGTGCGCAGACGGGCATTTTGGGCCTGGCGCTGGGCACGTTCTTTGACTACTACGTCACCTACGTCGTGAGTGCCGAGGTCGGCATGATTCAGCGCTGGTTTGAGCGTGGGCTCACCGAATCGCCCGAGGCCATGGCGCGCATTATGACGGTGCTCGCTTTTGTGCGCCCTGGTGACCTGTATGGCCAACCCATCGATATCAACGTGCCGGAATACGGCATGAAGCTATTGAACTTGCAGCTCGAGGACGCGGCCGACACCGCCGCAACCGTCGAGTCCAACAACTAAGAGGAGAGACAATGAGCAAACTCGTCGAGGGCATTAAGGACCGTATGGTCGCTGCCGCGCGTGAGGCTGCACCCGCCGTGGTGGATGCCGCGCAGAAGGCCGCGACCGCAGCTGCCGAGAAAGTTGCCGAGGCAGTTGCCGATGCCAAGAACGCGGCAGGGGAGACGTCCGTCGCTAGCGAGCTCGCCACCGCCGCTGAGCCCGTAGCCGCCGCCCACGCCCCCGAAGGCGCAATTTTCAACTCCGAGAACGCCCACGGCAACCTGCACCTGGGCATCGACGTGGGCTCCACCACCGTTAAGCTCGCTGTGCTCAACGACGATAACCAGATTGTCTACGCCAAGTACCAGCGCCACCACACCGACGTCCGTGCCTGCGCCCGCGACCTGTTCGAGGGCGCTGCGACCGTGCTGCCGACGGCCCGGATGACCTGCGCCATTACCGGCTCGGG
>CABQNF010000097.1 GCA_902465465.1 uncultured Collinsella sp.
AGCGCGTAGACGACGATGATAAGCAGCGCGATGCCGGGGATGTTACGGAAGACCTGGACATACAGGTCGCCAAAGACGCGCAGCGGCTTGAGCGGCGACACGCGCATCACGGTGACGGCGACGGCCAGCACCATGGCGATGGCAAACGACTCAAGCGTCATGCCCCAGGTTGCGAGCAGCGCGTCGATATAGTTCTGGCCATAGAGCGACCAGAGCTCGGAGAGACTCATGCGGACCTCCTGCCGATAAGGAAAGGGGCTCCCGTGTGTACGGAAGCCCCGACAACTCAGTGAGGAAACAGTTTACCGCAATAAAGCACATCGTGCGTCTCCGTATGGTTTCGTTGCGGCCGTTACCAGGCTCGCTGCCTAGGCGCCGATCTCGGGCAGCTCGGGAACATTGGTGTCGCCCGTACGGTCGCCGATGCAGATCTGCCACAGCTCGGTCCAGGTGCCATCGTCCTCGATCTTCTTAAGGAAGTCGTTAACGAAGGCGACGCCGTCGGAATCGAGCGGCAGGCCGATGCCATAGGGCTCCTTGCTGCCGAAGGGCTTGCCGGCAATCTTGTACTTGCCGGGCTCGCGGACCAGGGCGCTCTGCTGCATGTTGTTGTCGATGACGTAGGCGTCAACACGACCCTGCTGGAGTGCCTGGCGGGCCTCCTCGTCGGTCTTGAACTCCTGCTGGCTGGCCTTGGGGGCGAACTCCTCCAGGATGGCAGGGCCGTTGGAGCCGGACTGGACGGCGACGTTCTTGTCGGCCAGGTCGTCGACGCTCTTGATGTCGTCGTTATCGGCGAGCACCAGGATGGCCTGCTGGGTGTAGTAGTAGGGGCCGGCGAAGGAGACGAGCTTCTTGCGTTCGTCAGTGATGGTGTAGGTGGCAAAGACAGCGTCGACCTGGCCGTTCTGCAGGACAGACTCGCGCGTGTCCGAGGTCACCTGGGTAATCTCGACCTTGTTCTCGCCCAGAATGTAGTTGGACAGGAGCTGTGCGATACCGGCGTCGAAGCCGCGGGTCTGACCGTCTTTCTCGTTGAGGAGGGAGAAGAGCGTGGAGGTCTGAACGCCACCGATCTTAAAGACGCCGGCGTCCTTGACGGCCGTGGCCCAGGTGCTGGCGGCGATAGCATCGTCATCGGCCTTGGGGCCGTTGTCGACGAGCTTGTCGAATGCCTTGGCGTCGAGCGTGGTGGAAGCCTCGGTATCCTTGGAGCCCTTGGAGGAACCGGCGGCGGAACCCTTGTCGGCCTCGGCGCTGGTGTCGGAGCAGCCGGCAAGACCAAGGCCGGCGACGGTTGCGAAGGTGGCGGCGACGAAGCCGCGGCGGTCGAGAACGACCTGCTGGGAGAGGTTCTTGCTCATGGTAGAACACCTTTCTCAATAAAATCCCTAGCGGTTGAGTAGAGTTATACCCTATCGCGCTCAAATGGGTCAACACGAAATAACTCAGAAACATACTTGCCTTATGGGTAATTCTGCCTACCAAAAAGGGACAGGCACCTTCGTGGTGGTTTTGGCCGATGCGGCGGCATGCCTTGATGCTTTGTCTCAATCTGTAACATCTGGAGGGCCAAAAGGTCTCTATCTGTTACAGATTGAGACAAAGGTCAGGGACTAAGACGTCTTGTCTAGATCTGTAACAGTTAGACGGGAATTCGGGCCCTAGATGTTACAGATCGAGATAATTGAGTTGGGAAAATAAAAACCTCCGCAGGGGTGCTTTCCTTGCGGAGGTTTTCTTACTCGTTGAGTAGTCTTGCGGCTTCGGTAGCCATGTTCTCGACCGTCATGCCGTTCTGCGCGAGCAGTTCGTTGGGGTCGTAGCGGTCGGGGAAGCCCTTGGCCATGCCGAAGGTGCGCGTGCGCAACGGCGTGCATGCCAGATAACATGCCACGCGCTCGCCCCAGCCGCCGTCCAAGACACCGTCCTCGAGGGTGACGACAACGCGATGCTCGGCGGCAAGGCTATCGAGGAACTCGCGGTCGAGCTCGGTCGCAAAGCGCGGGTTGACGAGCGTGGCCTCGATGCCGTACTCGGCAGTCAGACGGTTTGCCACGCGCTCGCCCAGCTCAAAGAAATCGCCGAGTGCGAGCACGGCTACGTCGCGACCCTGGCGCACCGCGTTGTAGCGAACGGCGCTGTAGTCGGTGTCTTCGGCGGGCGCAAGGTCGGGACGGCTAACCAGGCCGATGCCCGGTACGCGGATCGCCACGGGATGCTCGCGGTGGTCGAGCGACCAGCTCAGCATGGACAGATATTCCTCCATGCAGGCCGGCGCCAAGTAGTGCATGTTGGGAAGACCGCCCAGCATGGAAATATCAAAGAACGAGAGGTGCGTCTCGGACGTGGTGCCAAAGATTGACGCACCAAACACCAAAATGGTTGCCGGGGCGTCGTTGAGGCACAGGTCGTGCCAGAGTTCGTCGTAGGCGCGCTGCAAAAACGTGCCGTACACACCAAAGACTGGCTTGGCGCCCGAGCGCGCAAGCGCGGTGGCAAAGGTCACGGCGTGCTCCTCGGCAATGCCCACATCGACGAACTGTTTGCCGGCGGCAGCGCGAAGCTCGGGTGTAAAGCCCATGATGTAGGGTGTGGCGGCCGTGATGCCCACGACCTGCGGATCGCGCTCGATGGCGGCGCTGAGCGCCTCGCCCGTAATGTCGGCGTAGGTGCGCGGCGCAGGCTCGCTCGGATGGCCCGGGCAGAGCTTGCGCCCGGTCGCCATGTCAAACGGGCCCACGTGGTGCCAGCGTTCGGGGTCGCTCTGGGCCGGCTCAAAGCCCTTGCCCTTGGCGGTGGAGACGTGCAGCACGATGGGATGATCGATATTGCGCAGTTCCTGCAGCGTGTCGACCAGGGCCAACACGTCGTTGCCGGCGTCCAAATAACGGTAGTCGAGTCCCATCGCGCGGAAAACGTTGCGCTCACAGGTGCCGTTGCTGGTGCGCAGCTCGGCCAGATTGCGATAGAGGCCACCGTGGTTCTCGGCGATGGACTGGTCGTTGTCGTTGACGATGATGATCAGGTTGCTGTCGAGCTCGGCGGCGTTGTTAAAGCCCTCAAACGCCAGGCCGCCCGAAAGCGAGCCGTCGCCAATGATGGTGATGACGTTGTAGCTGTCGCCTGCCAGGTCGCGAGCGTGCGCTAGGCCGCAGCCCAGGCTCACCGAGGTCGAGGTGTGACCCATGGCGAACAGGTCATGCTCGGACTCGTCGGGATTGGCAAAGCCAGAAACCTCACCATAACGCTTCGGATCGATATAAGTGTATGCGCGCCCGGTCAGCGCCTTGTGGGCGTAGGTCTGGTGCGAAACGTCAAAGACAATCTTGTCGATAGGGGAGTTAAACACGCGATGAAGCGCAACCGTAAGCTCAACGACGCCCAGGTTGGGGGCAACGTGTCCGCCGACAGCGGCGGAGCTTTCGAGGATGGCGTGGCGAATCTCGCCGCAGAGCAGCGGAAGCTCGGCGCGGTCGAGAGCCTTGACGTCCTCGGGCGTTGTCGTTTGCGTAAGCAGCATCGTTGTGGGTTACTCCATGCGAATCGAGCGCCGGCGCTCCCTCGGCCGACACAATTGCACAAGACAGTCTCGCACATTTTGGCGTTTGATATGTGACGGCGGCGCGGTAATTCGCCAACTGGTGGGGCAAAACGTTTTGTCCGATGCCATACTGATGTGTTCCATGATGTTTTTATCGATTGTGCACAGGCCGTGGCTTGCCGCCGTGAGCCGCTGGAAGGAGGCAGCATGTCCGATGCCGTTCGTGCCGAGAAAATCGCGTGCGAAGTAGACCATGCTGCCCGTCAACTGGCGCAGGCGGGCCGTCTGGACCTGACGCGCGAGTTTATCCAGCATGGCGACGTGACGGTCTATGCACATGTGACCTCGGTGGCACGGGCAAGTCTGTCCTTTGCCGAGCACTTGGGCCGTGCTGGCATTTCGATCGACCGTGCCTCGCTGCTGCGCGGAGCCTTGTTACACGATTACTTTCTCTATGACTGGCACGATCCCGATCCGAGCCATCGCCTGCACGGATTTCGGCATCCGTTTTTTGCCCTGGCGCGTGCCGAGGAAGATTTTGAGCTGACGTCTCGTGAGCGGAATATTATCGTACGCCATATGTTTCCGCTGGTGCCGGTGCCGCCGACGTGTCGTGAGGCATGGATTGTGTGCCTGGCGGATAAATGGTGTGCTCTGCGTGAGACGGTCGCCGGTCGTCTGCGGCGCAAGGACGAGACAGACGATAGCGTGAGTAAAGCATCGAGCGAAAAGAGGAGAGGGTAGACGGTGGGGACCGCGATTGATATGGCGTTTGGCGGTGCGACGCTTGCCGCCTGCCCACTCTCGGCACTGGTGCTCTCGTTTGCCTTTTACGGGTTTTGCGGTTGGGCATGGGAGTCGACAGTATGCGCCATGCTCAATCACGGACGATTTGCCAACAGTGGCTTTTTGCTGGGGCCGTGTTGTCCTATCTATGGTGTGGGCGGCATTGCCTGCTGGCTGCTGTTGCGCGGGATTCCGGATGCCTCGAGCCAGTTTGTCGCTGCAGCGCTCGTATGCAGCGTGATCGAGTACAGCGTAGGCGTGCTGTTGGAAAAAACAACGGGCGCTCGCTTTTGGGATTACTCGCACCTGCCGTTTAACCTGCACGGACGCATCTGTCTGTACTGGGCCTGCGCGTTTGGCTTGGGTGCGTTGTGTATTTGCCGTTTAGTGGAGCCGGCATTGCTGGGGCTGCTTGGCCATCTGCCGGTGCTGATTGTGCGGCTGTCCGCCTTTATCGTCGCGGTCGCGATGATGGTCGACGCGGTGTGCTCGTTGGCGAGTTGGCGGCGTCTGTCTGATCAGCTGGAGCGCGTCCGGGCCGACCTTGCCGACCGCATTAACGAGTCGCTTGCCGATGCGTCCGACTCTATGCTCGAACGTATTCCCGATTCGGCGATCGGCTCGGTGGCACAGACGCATATCCGCAGCCGTGCCGTTAACGCGTGGCTGGCCGAGCTGGGCGACGCCGCGCTCGATGCCCTGCGCGAGAAGGCTTCGATGCCGACGTTTATCGCGGATGGTGCTCGCGGCCTGGCG
>CABQNF010000098.1 GCA_902465465.1 uncultured Collinsella sp.
CTGGGCTACCGCCGAGGATGCCGCCCCCGTCGAGCTCTCCGAGGAGACCAAGTCCGCCATCGCCCAGCAGGTCAAGAACCTGCTCGAGCCCATCGATCGCATGGACGGCGACAGCCTGCCTGTTTCCGCCTTCGTCGATTGCGCCGACGGCCAGTTTGAGCTGGGCGCCTCCGCATACGAGAAGCGCGGCGTCGCTGTGGTCGTTCCCCACTGGGACGAGACCAAGTGCATCCAGTGCAACCAGTGCGCCTATGTGTGCCCGCATGCCACCATCCGTCCGTTCGCGATGACCGAGGACGAGGCTGCCGCCGCGCCCGAGGCTACCCGCACGCTCGACGCCATGGGCCCCAAGGCCAAGGGCATGAAGTTCACCATGGCCGTGTCCCCGCTCGACTGCATGGGTTGCACCAACTGTGTCAAGGTCTGCCCCAAGGGCGCCCTCGAGATGGTTCCCACCGAGCAGGAGATGGACCAGCAGCCCGTTTGGGACTACATGGTCGAGAACGTCTCCGAGAAGAAGGAGCTCATCGCGGCCAACGTCAAGGGCAGCCAGTTTAAGCAGCCCTACCTGGAGTTCTCGGGCTCCTGCGCCGGCTGTGCCGAGACCGCCTATGCACGTCTGGTGACTCAGGTCGCCGGCGACCGCATGTTCATTTCCAACGCCACCGGCTGCTCCTCCATTTGGGGCAACCCCGCTGCCACCGCTCCTTACTGCAAGGACAAGGACGGTCACGGCCCGGCGTGGAACAACTCCCTGTTCGAGGACAATGCCGAGCACGGTCTGGGCATGGCCGTCGGTTACGAGGCCGTCCAGAAGAAGCTGATCGCCGCTACCCAGGACATCATCGCTGCCGATGGTCCGTCCGATGAGCTCAAGGCCGCCGGCCAGGCTTGGATCGACTCCGTCAACGACGCCGAGGCCTCCAAGACCGCTGCTGCTGCCTACGTTGCCGAGCTCGAGAAGTGCGGCTGCGACGCTTCCAAGGCGATCCTCGCCGACAAGGCTTACCTCACCAAGAAGTCCTTCTGGATCTTCGGCGGCGACGGCTGGGCCTACGACATCGGCTTCGGTGGCCTGGACCACGTCCTGGCTTCCGGCCACAACGTCAACGTCTTCGTCTTCGACACCGAGGTTTACTCCAACACCGGTGGTCAGGCCTCCAAGGCCTCGAACCTGGGCCAGGTCGCTCAGTTCGCCGCTGCCGGTAAGGTGACCAAGAAGAAGTCCCTGGCCGAGATTGCCATGAGCTACGGCTACGTCTACGTGGCGCAGGTCGCCATGGGCGCCAACCCGGCTCAGACCCTCAAGGCCATTCACGAGGCCGAGGCCTACGACGGCCCGTCCCTCATCATCGGCTACAGCCCCTGCGAGATGCACTCCATCAAGAAGGGTGGCATGCAGAACTGCCAGGCCGAGATGAAGAAGGCTGTCGAGTGCGGTTACTGGAACCTCTTCCGCTTCAACCCCGAGGCTGCTGCCGGCAAGAAGTTCTCGCTCGATTCCAAGGAGCCCGCGGGCGGTTATCAGGAGTTCCTGATGAACGAGGCCCGTTACGCTTCGCTGACGCGTTCCTTCCCCGAGCGCGCCGAGGAGCTCTTCAAGGAGAACGAGCAGGCCGCTATGGACCGCTACGCTCACCTGCTGAAGCTCAAGACGGTGTACAACGAGGCCTAGGTCTCCCACCGCAGGATCTGAGGGCTGACCTTCGCGGACGTCCTCGGACATGAAAGAACCCCCGCTGCGCACTACGTGCGGCGGGGGTTCTTTCGTCCTGCGGAGTGTCCGCGAAGGTCAGCCCTCAGATCCTGCTACGACTACGTCCTCGGATTGTGTGGGCGGATGAAGGACGTAGTTGGCCGGGTATTCCGTCCCCTTCGCTGTTTCGCGGCTTTGCCGCGAAACCTCGCGCCACTTTGGGACGCGGGGGAGGACAGGGTTGCTGCCGTCTTTTCGGAGCTCTTCTTTATTCCTTTTGCTGGATGAAAAGCCCCTTGTTTTTGCAGGGGTGCATACTCGACTTATAAGTGCATAGAATCTCGTATAGTGCGAGTAAGATATTGCGCTGTCCGTTTTGTGTTTAGCAGAGATGTAGTTTGCATAATCCGACATAATCCTCGCTTCATTTAAATAAAGTCGCACGTAAATTACGTAGATATGTCTGAGCTGGAGTTCTGTACGCTGAGCGGACAAAAACGACCGTTCACCGTTCCACTATTTTCAAAATGAATAAAATGAGCGATAAAGAGAATATAAACCTTAATAAACTCGCGTATCGCACGGACGCGGGTTATTAATGGGTTGTAGGCCTTTTACAGAAAGGATTCCAGCAATGTCTAAGCCTCTTGGCAAGCCCGATCGTATTGTCGTCGCCCTTGGCGGCAACGCCCTCGGCAACAACCCCGTCGAGCAGATCGAGGCCGTGAGCAACACCGCCCACGCTCTCCTCGGTCTCATCGAGCAGGGCAATGAGATCATCATCACCCACGGCAACGGCCCGCAGGTCGGCATGATCCAGAACGCCTTCGCCGCTGCCCACGATGCCATCGGTACCCCCGAGATGCCGCTGCCCGAGTGCGGCGCCATGTCCCAGGGCTACATTGGTTATCACCTGCAGCAGGGCATCGGCCGCGAGATGCACAAGCGCTATAAGCGTTGGCACGCCGCCACCGTCGTCACCCAGATCGAGTGCGACCCGGATGATCCCGCGTTCAAGAACCCGACCAAGCCGATTGGCCCCTTCTACACCGAGGAGCAGGCCAAGGAGTTCATGGCCGAGGATCCCTCCAAGGTCTTCGTCGAGGATTCCGGCCGCGGCTGGCGTCGCGTCGTCGCTTCCCCCGATCCCAAGAAGATCGTCGAGGCCGACTCCATCCTCAACCTGCTCGACAACGAGTTCATCGTCATCGCCTGCGGTGGCGGCGGCATCCCCGTCGTCCGCGACTACGAGAACAAGGGCTGCTACAAGGGCGTTCCCGCCGTCATCGACAAGGACCTGGGCGGCGAGCTGCTGGCCGAGGACTGCGACGCCGACGTTCTGTTCCTGCTGACCGCCGTTGAGCATGTCGCCATCAACTTTGGCAAGCCCAACCAGGAGGAGCTCGAGGACCTCACCGCCGACGAGGCCGAGCGCCTGGCCGACGAGGGCCAGTTCGGCAAGGGTTCCATGGAGCCCAAGGTCCGCGCTGCCATCAAGTTCGCCCGTTCCCGCAAGGGCCGCACCTGCATCATCGGCGCCCTGGACAAGGCTGCCGAGACCATGGCCGGCCTCTCCGGTACCCGCATCCACGAGTAGTCTCTACTCTGTTGCCTCTCTCGTGGGCGCCAGGCAAAGCGCCCACAAACTAGCCTCTCTTCATGAGCCCCGCAGTCCGCTCCGACTGCGGGGCTTTTGCTATTCACCTAGTCGTTGGGGACGTTCTTAAATGACTAGTAGTAGGCCCACATGGCTTCGACTTCGTTGAGGACCTCTACGACGCCCCAGCGGCGGGCGCTGCGGCTGGCCGAGTTGGGGTCGTAGACGCCAATCTGGTTGGCATCGTCGATGCCGTAGAGCACGATGTAGTGGCCTACGTTGGTAAACGTACCGGGGCGCACTGCGGCGATGACGGGCGCACCCGAGCGAAGTGCTTGGGTAATCGATTCGCGATCGTTATAGAGCTGTGTTCCGTTGAGCCCCAGCTGCCACGCACCGCCTGTCATAAACGACCACTCGGTGGCACCGGTGGGGGCGTAGTTGCCGGCTTCGGCCAGTGCGCATATATCGACCGGCGTCTTATCGGTATGGCCGGTCTTAAAGATATAGACCATGGTGAGGCAAGTGGGACCGCAAGCGTTTTCGCGAATAGTGCCACCGGCATAGGGCAGCTCCGACCATGCGGGGTCAATTTGGTAGATGTGGGGCATGGTGCCGGCCTGCCATTGCGAGCGTGGGGTCGAGAACGCAAAGGAGTAGCCGGGCGCGACGGGAGCTTTAAGCAGCTTGTCCTCGACGGTGGGCTCAAGACCGGCTGATCCGTGGGAGATACAGGATCCCAAAAACACAAAGACGAGGCAGGCGGCGATGGAGCAAAGCGCAAGGCGTAGGCGGCGGGCCGGAAGCGCGTGGCTTGTGGTGTGCGACGCGGGGTGAGGGGCGGAATTGCCGCGATCGCGTTGAGGTCGCGAAAAGGTGCGCTTGACGTAGTAGTCGGTCTTACGGCGATCGTAGCGGCGTGGCTGCGATGTGTCGGTCTGGCGTTGGCGTGTGCTCGTACTCACGCGGTCTGACTGCTGCACGGTACGGCTTTGCCGCCGCGAAGAAGCCCCGGGCTGCTCTTGGGGGCGCTGCGGGTTGTCGTTGTCGGAGGTGCTTCTGGGCGTTGGCGTGGTGCGGCCGGCAAGGCGCACGCTTTGTGGCCGTTGGTCGCCGTCATTGTATCCGTATGCCATTCGAATCACCTTGCCTCATGTGTAACTTGTCTATCCTACATAAAAAGGTGCACGACACATGGGTATGTGCGCCAAAAGCCTGACAAATGGTATGAACGTTGCCGCGCCGCGCGCCAAACGTCACGGCAACAGGTATTCAAAAGCAGACAAGATGAAAGCGTCCAAGACGAATGACGTCTCCCGCCGTTCGTCCCAAAAACGGCGCCGCTCGTTTTGCAGTTCTGCCTTCGGTCGAGCTGCGAGCGGCGCTGCTGCGCCAAGGCCGTATCTTAAAGCCATGGAATAAAAGCGCGCGGCAAAACGGACCGCGCAAGGGGTGACGCCAAGGGCGTCAAACAGGAAAGGAGGGGAACAATGGCGGACAAGAACGCAGAAGTTGCAGTCGAGGATAACGGCGGCATGAAGAAAACGCTTTCGCTCTGGAACTTCTTCACCATCGGCTTCGGTGCCATCATCGGTACCGGTTGGGTTCTGCAGGTCGGCGACTGGATGGTCGTGGGCGGCGGTCCCGTTCCCGCTATGATCGCATTCCTCTTGGGTGCAATCTTCCTCGTGCCCGTCGGAGCTGTTTTCGGTGAGCTCACGGCTGCTATCCCCATCTCGGGCGGCATCGTCGAGTATGTCGATCGTAGCTTTGGCCGTACGCTGAGCT
>CABQNF010000099.1 GCA_902465465.1 uncultured Collinsella sp.
ACTTGATGTACGTGAGCGGCTTGAGCTTTTTCGTGGAGAACTTTTTGCCGGGAATCTTGTGAAGCAGCTCCTGCAGCCAGCCAAACGGGCACAGAAAGCCGCATACAAAGCGTCCCAGCAGCACGCCGAGCAAAATGAGCGTACCGGTTACGTAGTAGGAAAAGTTGAACTTGGATGAACCCACCACCGACTGGAACGACCCGATGGGGCACGCACCCGATGCCGCGGGGCACGAATAGCAATTAAGTCCAGGTACGCAGACTGTTTTTCCCGCGCCCTGATAGATGCTTCCTTTGGCAAAGTTTGGCAGGTGAATGTTGGTGATGAGCGTCGCCGCCGCCTGAATGAATCCGCGAAATCGGGCCAAAACATGCGACGCAGTGTTTTCTCTTTTATCCAATTCCGATACACTCCAAGCACAGCCTAATCGCTTTGGCCAGCACGGCATCCGCCTCGCCACGCATAACGCCAAAGCACACCATGGTAATTCCGACGATCAACAAAGCGACCTGTACCACGGGTTTTACCGCTTTGAACAACTCGACCACTCCTTTCGTTACGCGACCATTGGACCATATCGACTATAAAATCCGTGTTAAGCGCGATTTGAAATGTGCAAGGAGACTGTTATGCGTATTTTGATCGTCGAGGACGAGCGGGCGCTGTGTGACGCAATCGCGCGCAGCTTGCGAAACTTGGCGTACAGCGTCGACTGCTGTCACGACGGACAGGAGGCGCTCGACCTACTGGACGTTGAGGCCTTCGACCTCGTGGTACTCGACCTCAACCTTCCCCGTATCGACGGCATGACCGTGCTCGGGGAACTTAGGAAAACTGACTGCGAGACCAAGGTACTGATTCTGTCCGCACGTGGCGAAGTATCCGATAAAGTCGCCGGACTCGATGCCGGCGCCAACGATTACCTCACCAAGCCGTTTCATCTGGACGAGCTTGCGGCAAGGATTCGCAGCCTTACCCTAAGACGCTTTACACAAAGCGACATAGTTTTAACCTGCGGAAAGCTCCGCTTTGACACCAAGGCGCGCATCGCTTCTGTGGACAGCGAGGCTTTATCTCTTACGCGCAAGGAAACGGGAATCTTGGAATACCTGATGCTTAATCAGGGGCGTCCGGTAAGTCAGGAGGAGCTTATCGAGCACGTTTGGGATAGCAGCGTGAACAGCTTTAGCAACGCAACCCGCGTTCATATCTCGTCACTCCGCAAAAAGCTACGCAGCGCTTTGGGATACGACCCGATTCGCAATCGGATTGGAGAGGGCTACGTTATGGAGGATGGCGAATGAAAAGGCTTTCGCTGCAATGGCGCATAACGATTATGACGGCACTGCTGACGTGTGCGGCGTGCGTGCTGACGAACTGCCTGGTCGGCTATACGGGCATGCGCTACATGGATGCCATCGGCAGTGACATCTCGGCCTTTAACGCAACCGGCGAAGATTCGCCCCAGGCGTTCGACCCAACGAAAGCGGGCCTCTATGACAAGGTCACGATCGTCGTAAACGACGCACAGGAGTCTTTTGGCACGACGACCTGGTACATCACGGCTGGAGTCACACTCCTTGGCGGCGTGCTGGCATACTTTGTGAGCGGCCGTGCACTCAAACCGCTGCGGGCTTTTGCAGCCCAGGTTGAGCGCGTGCAGCCTGACAACCTAAGCGAAATCAGACTCAGTGAAGATGTGCCCACCGAGCTACAACGATGCAGCGCCTCTTTCAACGACATGATCGCCCGTCTTGGCGAAGGGTTCTCTGCGCAGCGTCAGTTTACCGGCAATGCCGCACACGAGCTGCGCACCCCGCTCGCCCTTATGCAAGCACAGATTGAACTATTCATCTCCGAGCACTCCGGTTTGCAACCCGAAACAGCCGAGCTGCTCGACCTGCTACAAGAACAAACCGAGCGCATGTCTCGAATGACCAAGGTATTGCTCGAGATGAGTGAGCTCCGCAGCGTTCCTTGCGAGGACGATGTTGAACTTGGCCCCTTGTCCGAAGAGGTCCTCACCGACCTTGCGCCACTTGCCGAAAATAGGGGCATAGCCCTCAATTGTGCTGGAGACGCTTTAGCAATCGGGAGCGACACGCTCCTCTATCGGCTGGTGTTTAATCTGGTCGAAAACGCCATCCGTTACAGCCGCTCCGGCTCGACTGTCAACGTCTCCATCAGCGACAGCGACAGCCACGTGTTCCTGCGAGTCGAGGACCGGGGCCCGGGAATACCCAAGCAGTACCGTGAGAGCATCTTCCAACCGTTCTTTCGCCTGGATAAATCCCGCAGCAGGGCATACGGCGGCGCAGGGCTCGGGCTAGCGCTTGTTTGGGAGATTGCAGCGCTTCACGGTGGCACGGTAGAGGTCGAAGCAAGTTCCGAGAACGGGACTACCATGCTCGTAAGCCTTCCAAAACGATCCGCAGCGTTAACCGAACAGTAAAACGAAAGGGGTCCCGAGCAACAGGAGTACAATTGCTGCATTGTTGCCACCTGATGGGAGATGGAAGATGGACTGCGATGGCTACCCGCGCATTCCCATGCCGTTGATGTGCACCGCCTTTGTGCCGGGCCAGATTGACGCTGCGGTTGCAGGCATTTCCGACCCCGATTCACGCACCATCGCCACGGCAGAAGCGCTGTACTTTCGCGGACAGGCCACCCTCGCTGCCAAGACGGCGCGCCCCTATCTTGACGCCGCCGACCCCGCACTGCGCTATTCCGCATGCCTTATCTGCGGATATGCCAGTCTGTCTCTCAACCGTATCGCCGACGCCCGCCGGTGCCTTGCTGGCATCCTCGATACGCCAACTGACGAGGAATCGCCCGCCGTCCACGCCACGCATATCCTGTTCGCCTCGGCCGCGAGCGTCCTGCTGCACTTGCCTTCCCCGTATTCCGCCGAAGAGTTTTATCCGCTTGCGGCGCATCTGCCCGAAGGCCTGCGCCTGTTCGCCAGCTACGTGATGGCGCACGCCTTGTACCTGCGCGGCGAATATGGCCGCAGTCTGGGCATGGCGGAAAACGCCCTGATCATGAAACAGGGAAGCTATCCCATCTCGGAGCTGTTCCTGCACCTGTCGGCTTCCATGGCATGCATGAGCCTCAAGGATATCGACGCCGCAAAAACGCACTTCGGAGCCGCTTGGGACACTGCGCGTCCCGACGGCCTTATCGAACTCATCGGCGAACACCACGGCCTTTTGCAGGGACTCATCGAGGCATGCCTAAAATCGCAATACCCTGACGATTTCGCACGCATCATCGAGATCACGTACCGCTTCAGCTACGGCTGGCGGCGCATCCACAACCCCGATTCGGGCGAGGACGTGGCCGACGATTTAACGACCACGGAGTTCACCATGGCCATGCTTGCCTGCCGCGGATGGACCAACGCCGAAATCGCACGCCACATGGGAGTATCGCCGGGCACCGTTAAAAACCGCCTATCAGGAGTGTATGCCAAGCTTGGTATCGGAACTCGCGCCGAGCTGATTGCCCACATGTTGCGCTAGCGGCCAAACTGCCCGGCGCATCGAAAGCGCTCCGGGGGCCTGACGCTTTCGCGCGCTCAAATTGGACATTTTGACCCTCGAACGGCACTACCGCCACGGGGCACCTTCTCGCAAAATTGGATTATTTCCTCCGATGTTTGCGGGATGGGAGCCAAAGATGCTTGATCGCCGTTCGTTACTTGTTGCCGGAGCGTCCTCGCTGGCGAGCATTATGTTGCCGCGCGTGCCGGGAAGCGCAAACGCCTTCATACTGCCGTTCGCGCTTCCCGAAGCCTATGCCGACGAAAAAGACCCTTTCAGGGTGCTCGTCCTCTCGCGCACCATGTTCGGTGTGGTCGTGGTCGACGTCGCCAACAAGAATACGCCCATCACGGGTGCCCAGGTCACGCTCACATCGCGCTATGCCGCAGGCAAGCAGCTCTCCGCCACTACCGACGACGAGGGCACGGCCATCTTTGAGGTCGCGCCTCTTTCGGAAGGCTACGTGGACGAGGCGACGCTTCTCGACGCGTACGACTTTAACGGCGGCATCTCCATTAGCATGGCGGGCTACCGTGATGTCGAGATTCCCCTTGCGCGTATCCAGGGCGGCACCGCCATAACCGCGCCCACGCGTCCGCTTTCCGACGGTGAGCCGTACTTCCGCCAGCTCACATTCGACGAATGGGACATCCAGTACGCTGAAGCCACGTTCATGACATTGCCGAAGGACGACACGGCAAACGAGCAGCCCGATACGCACGCCTTTACCGTGCAGGCACATCTGCCACAGGGTGGACAGGCAACGCTGCGCATCAACAAAGTGACGCCTGCCGCGGGCAGCTCACCCGAAACCTTCACGCAGATTGGCCAAGTCAAGGCCAGCGCATCGGGCGCGGATAATCTGGCAACGTTCACGCTTGAAGACACGTTCCTCGATGCAGCTTCGGGCCTTCTGGAAGAAGGGTGCAAGCTGCGCTTTGTCCTCGACTACCAGGGCAAAACCTACACGCTCTCATCCCCTATGGCCGTTGTTACCGCGCCGGCGGCAAAGGCGGAATCCGGATCGACCACTATCGTCCCCACTACCATGGACCAAGAGATCACTCCGTTTGATTTCCCGGCGGCGTTTCCCGGCATCGGCGGCAATAAGTTCACCTGTTGGATGCCCTCGTTCCCCATTTTGTTCGATTTCTCGTTTGCCGGGTACGTGCTGTTTGGCGGAGGATACAAACCAGCCAGCTACATGAACGATTCGGGCAACCCTGATCCGGAATACTGGAAGAAGTCACCGCGCGAGTCGGGCGCCAAGCAAGCAAACCGCTACCTCGACGAGATGGAGGGGAAGTGGAATCAGTACAAAAGCATGAGTGCTGGTTCGGGCACCGATCCAAGAAACACCAAGCTCCTTCGCCACCATTGCACGCTGCTGTTCACGATGGATATCGCCACACAGCTGTACGGCTCGCTCGCCTACGATTGGATGGGCAAAACCTGGGGTAACAACAACGACCCCGCATACGGCAATATTAAGGCCCTCTTCCAGGTAAGAACCGACCTCAATTG
>CABQNF010000100.1 GCA_902465465.1 uncultured Collinsella sp.
ACGCTTCATGCCCTTCGCGACTTTTACCCGCCGCAGGTAAAGCTCTACTTTATTACGGGCGCCGATGCGATTATCGATATTGTGACCTGGCATGATGCCGAACGAATCGCTGAGCTTGCTACCTTTATTGCGGCGACGCGACCGGGCTTTGATATCGATACGGCGCGTGCCCGAATCAAAGAGTCGGGGCTGCCGTTCGACGTGCGCTATATTCAGATTCCGGCGCTGGCGATCAGCTCGACGAACATTCGTAAGCGAGTTGCCCGCGGCATGAGCGTGCGCTATCTTACGAGCGAGTCCGTGCTCGGCTACATTCGCAAACGCAGGCTATATGCCGATTTGGGCCAAGAAGATTTTGAGTGATGGGGGTCTACGTTGTCGGTAGAGGATCAGTTTGAGGGCGATGAGCGCGCGCTGCTCAAGCGCATTCAAGAGCTGCTCGATGTTCGCATGAAGGATAAGCGCAAGCGCTATGTGCATTCGCTGGGTGTTGCTGAGACCGCACTTCATCTGGCCGAGGTCTACGGCGTTGACCGCTTTGATGCCGCTGCCGCCGGCCTGATCCATGACTGGGACAAGGTGCTTTCCGACGACGAGCTGGTCACGCGCGCTCTGCACTACGGCATTAAGATTGCCGGCTCTCCTTCCGCCGCGACGCCGCTTTTGCATGGCCCTGTTGCCGCCTATGAGCTTCCGCAGCTTTTCCCTGAGTTGTCGTTGGCCGTTTTCCAGGCTGTCGACCGTCACACCGTGGGTGCCTGCGACATGACGCCGCTCGATATGGTGGTCTTTGTGGCCGATGCCATCGAGCCCAACCGCCACGGCGACTATGCCCATGCGTTGCGCAAGATGGTGGGGGAGTCGACGCTCGATGAGTTGTTCTTCTCCTGTTTTGCGCAGGGTCTGGTCTATGTGATCCAGTCCGGGCGCTATCTTTATCCCACGGCTATTTCGATTTACAACCATTACGCCCAGCTGCGCTAGCTCGGGCTGTCTAGAAAGAGGTATTCCATGGCCGACGAGACCATGACCGACGAGCAGATTCTTGAAGGTGTGGAGCACAAGAGCTTCGTCGCCACGTCCGACCGCACCGCCGCCTCGCTGTCCGCGAGCGGTGTCGCCGCCGAGGATGTCGCCCGCGCCGCCGCGCAGGCCGCCTACGACAAGAAGGGCGAGGACGTTCAGGTGCTCGACCTGACCGAGCTTTCCGACGTATGCGACTACTTTGTGCTTGCCACCGGTACCAACAACCGCCAGGTCGATTCTATCGTCGACGAGATCGAGGAGAAGGTCGCCGAGGCTTGCGGCGAGCACCCGTTCTCCATCGAGGGTCGCGAGCAGAAGACCTGGATGCTCATGGACTATGGTTCGGTTGTCGTCCACGTCTTCACTCCCGAGGCGCGCGACTTCTACCGTCTCGAAAAGCTCTGGGGTGACGCTCCCCAGCTCCCCCTCAACCTCCTCTAGTAGCTCATTTGAGACGGGGTTTAGCTAGCCTCACGCATATCGCCGGGCAGTTGCGGTTTTCCGCACCTGCCCGGCTTTCTTTTTGCCCAAAGGCGGTTAATCGTTGAAGCGGGATTGGCGGCCGAAGGAAAGGGCGCTGTCGCCGAATTTGTCTCGGACGGCGTCGATGGCGACGGAGAGGTCGCGGCGGTCGCTGGATTGGGCTCCGCGGTCATCGATCTCGCAGAACAGGTCGGTCTGGATGCCGCCTTGGTGGTCGAAGTCGCTCATGCCGATGCCCGCTAAGCGAACATGCATGCCTTCCTGCCAGATGTTGTCGAGCAGTTCGAGCGCAACCGCCACGAAGATGTTCTCATCGTCGGTCGGATGAGGCAGCCGGCGCTGTGCCGTACGCCCGCTGCCATACGAATACTTGAGTTTGAGCGTTACCGTGGCACCCGTCAGCCTCTGACGGCGCAGACGGCGTCCCACTGACTCTCCCAACAGCGCAATCGCCGCCTCAATATCCCCACGCTCAGTCAAATCTTTAGCAAAGGTGCGTTCATTGCTGACCGACTTGACCTCGCGCTCTTCATCGAGACTCGTGACTTCGGAGATTTCGAGTCCCAGCGCACGCTGGCGCATGCGTTCGCCGTTGACACCAAAAATAGAGGACAAGGTGGATTCCGGTGCGCGTGACAGCTCGCCAAGCGTGTAGATGCGCATGCGGCGCAGCCGTTCCTCGGCCGAGCGTCCGATGCCGCTCATGGCAGATACCGGCAGCGCGGCCAAAAAGCGCTGCTCGGTTCCGGGGCGCACGATGGTCAGTCCAAACGGCTTATCCCGCTCGCTTGCGATCTTTGCGACCGTCTTGTTGCAGCCCACGCCAATGGAGCACGTTACTCCCAGCGTTGCCACGCGGTCGCTTATACGCCGCGCAACCAGCAGCGGGTCTTCGGGCGCAAAGCGACCCGGTGTGATATCGATAAAGGCTTCGTCGATGGACACGCGCTCAACACGCGGGGTCTCGTCGGCGAGAATCGCCATGACTTGCGCGCTCACCTCGCGGTAGCGATCAAAGTGCCCGTGCGTCCAAATGGCTTGCGGGCACAAGCGCCGCGCCTCGGCCGAGGGCATGGCAGAGTGCACGCCAAAGCGACGTGCCTCATATGAACACGTGGACACGACGCCACGCGAATCGGCGTCTCCGCCCACGATGAGCGGTTTTCCGCGCCATTCGGGATGGTCGAGCATCTCCACGCTCGCAAAAAACGCATCGAGGTCCATGAGGCCCACCGCCGGACCCGTCCATTGAGGCGGCGTGACGCCCATGGCATCCTCATAACCGTATGTATGTTCGCGTCTTTCCATGTCATGAGTATACCGCGCAGCTCATGTGGGGTGCGTGTATGTGCTTGCAAATCCCGAATTCTTGTCTAAGATATGGATTTGCCCTCGACTACACCGAAGAAGTTGGTCTCACGGACTTCACCTGCCCGCGTCGATGGCGTATTATGTTCAACTGTTTGTTTGTAGTTGCAGCCTAAAGCTGCTTGGTTGGAGGAGTTTCCTTTGGCAGTCAAGATTCGCCTTGCTCGTCACGGCGCTAAGAAGCGTCCGTACTACCGTGTCGTCGTCGCCGATTCCCGCGCCCCGCGTGACGGTCGTATCATCGAGGAGGTTGGCCGCTACAACCCGATGACCGCCCCCAAGACCATCAACCTCGACCTCGAGAAGATCGCCGACTGGCAGTCCAAGGGCGCTCAGCTCACCGACGCCGTCGCCGCTCTGGTCAAGGCCGCCAACGAGGGCGAGAAGACCGAGACCGTCGTCAAGAAGTCCAAGAAGCAGCTCGCCAAAGAGGCCGAGGCCGCTAAGGCTGCCGCTGAGGCCGCTGAGGGCGCCGAGGAGTAAATCGTGCCTGAGGTTGACGCTGCACAGCTCGAGGGTGAGGCAATGCTCTCAGATCGCATCGCCGATCTCGTCGAATATCTCGTTGTTCAGATCGTCGACGACCCGGATTCCGTGAGCCTTGAGGTCATCGATGGTGACGACGCCTCTACGATTGAGGTTTCGGTCGCCGAGGATGACGTCGCTAAGGTCATCGGCCGTCGTGGCCGTACCATCAAGGCCATTCGCACGCTCGCCCGTGCACTGGCCGCTCGCCTCGACACTGCTGTCGAGGTAGAGGTTCTGGGCTAGGACCTTGAGGTCCCAGTACAAAAACATCGCCCGTGTGGTCAAGCCGCACGGAAGGAAGGGGGAGGTCCTCGCGCAGCCGCTGCGGGGGCTTCCTTCTGTATTAGAGCCTGGTATGCGCGTCGCCCTGACGCCGCCGGCGCTCAAGCGCGACCGCTTTTGCACGGTCGTGTCCGTCACAGATACGGGCGATGGCGATCTGGTCTCGTTTGAGGGCATTGACGACTTGACGGCCGCCGAGGGCATCACGGGATGCTACGTGCTGGCAAATCGTGACGACTTTGAGCTCGATTCGCTCGACGCTGCCTATACCGACCTGATGGGTCGCGAGGTGGTCGACGAGCGCTTCGGTTCGCTCGGCACGATCGTTGAGATCATGTCGACGCCCGCTAACGATGTTTGGGTTGTCGAGGGTGATCGGTACGGCGAGGTACTGATTCCCGTGATCGAGCAGGTCGTGCTCGATCTTCCCGACACAGGAACAATTTCCGTCCACGTGATGGACGGCCTGATCGATATGGACAAGTAGGGAGGACAACATGCTGATTGAGACCCTTTCGGTCTTTCCCGAGATGTTTGAGCCTATCATGTCCACGTCGATTTTGGGCCGCGCCCGCAAGGCCGGCCTTTTTGATTTTAAGGCGTATAACCTGCGCGACTGGACGCACGACCGTCATCGTACCGTCGATGACGAGCCGTACGGCGGCGGGCAGGGCATGCTCATGAAGGTCGAGCCTATTGCCGAGGCCATCGAGGCCATCAGCTCCGAGGGTCCCAAGCCCACCGTAGTGTTCTTCACCCCCTGTGGCGAGCCCTTTACGCAACATGTGGCCGAGCGCCTGCTCAAAAGTGAGCGCCTGCTGTTTGTGTGCAGCCGCTACGAGGGCGTCGACGAGCGTGCGTATGCGTATGCCGATGAGCGTCTGTCGATTGGCGACTACGTGCTTACGGGTGGCGAACTTCCCGCTATGGTCGTTGCCGATGCCGTCGTACGCCTGATTCCTGGCGCCCTGGGCGACGAGATGAGCAATGTGGACGAGTCGTTCTCGACCGCCGAGGACGGAGGCCTGCTCGAGTACGCGCAGTACACCCGTCCCGCCGAGTTCAACGGCGAGGGCGTGCCGCCGGTGCTCGTGAGTGGCGATCACGCCAAGGTCGATGCCTGGCGTCGCAAGAACGCCATCGAGCGCACCTGCCGCTGGCGTCCCGATCTGATTGAGACGGCGCGCCTTACGCCCCAGGAGCGTGCGTACGCGCAGGAGATTTTGGACGCTTCGTATTCGCAGAGCGAGGAGTGAGAATGGTTCCATCGCAGCATTCCGCGTTGAGGGGCGCTTTTGAGTGGATCGCGGTCATCGCGATCGCATTGGTCGCCACCTTCTTGATTCGCTCGTTTGTGGTCGAGCC
>CABQNF010000101.1 GCA_902465465.1 uncultured Collinsella sp.
GAATACGGTGTGTATAAGTATCCGCATGATTATCCCGAAGGCTGGGTCGATCAGCGTTATTTGCCCGAGGGGCTGGAGCGCGGTGCGTTTTGGCAGCCTGCGGGCCGTGGCTGGGAAGAGTGGCGCGTAGAGCAAAGCGAGCGCGACCGTAGCGGCAGAGCGCCCAAGTAGGTCCTTGGGACCTCGCACATTCCCTTTGGGTATCTTTCCCCTTCTTTGGGGTACCATGAACAGCGTCTGTATTTCGATTCCTTCGGGAGGCTTGTATGAGTCCCATTCAAATCGCCTTGCTGCTGCTCGCCGTTGCCGGTGTGTGGGCTGTTATCGAGCTCGCGCTCACACTGCGAAAGACCCGCACCGTCGTTGATTCGCTCGATAAGACCGTGAGCGACCTTAACAACACCATCGCCGAGGCTCAGCCTGTGGTGGCAAAGCTCGATGGTGCCGTTGACGAGCTTACGCCCGCACTTGCCCAGATGGAGCCGCTGCTTAAGTCGAGCAAGACTGCCGTTGACGCCCTGACGTCCAACCTCGTTGAGGTTGAGGCGGTCGTTCGCGACATCTCTGAGGTCACGGGCACCATGGCCGAGGCAAGCAACGCTGTGTCGAGCGTGACTGATTCTGCTGCTGGCGCCGTGCAGAAGCTTTTCAATAAGGTGAAGGCTCCTGCAGCCGACGCCGATCGCAAGCTCGCCGCTGCCGCCACCGAGGCCGAGCAGCCTACCGAGCGCGTTCTGATTGGTGAGGCTGAGGACGAGGCCGCCGATGGTGCGGATGTGGCTCAGAAGCCCGCAGCCAAGCCTGCTCAGTATTACACCTATACGCCCGCCGAGACCTCCGAGGAGTCCTGCGATGAGTAGCGAAGCAACTTGCCCCATTACGCTGAGCGTTGCCGGTGATCCGCGTCTCGCGCGCCTTGTGCGCATGACGGCGGCAAATGTCGGTGCGCTGTGCTCTATGTCCGTCGATCGCATCGAGGACATCCGTATGGCTGCCGAGGAGGCCTTCATCTTTGGCTGCACGGCCGTTGATTCTGACGACATTTCGATCAAATTCGACGTCGACGAATCGCACGTGGGCATGACCTTTACCTTTGGTGACCAGGCGACTGTCGATGAGGATGATCAGGCTGCCGTGTATGCCGAGCTCATTCTGGCAAGCGTGTGCGATTCCTACGAAAAGACTGCGGCGCCCCTGACGCTTTCCCTCGACCTCAAGGCGGATATCTAATATGACCGAACGTTCCCGGAGCGGTAAGACCGCTTGGGACAAGGAGAAAACCCGCGAGCTGTTTCGTCGCTACAAAGAGACCGGTGATCCGGACGCACGTGAGCAGCTCGTCATGTCCCATATGAACCTGGTAAGGTTTCTTGCCAACAAATTTAAGAACCGCGGCGAGCCGCTCGACGACCTCATGCAGGTCGGCTATCTGGGTTTGCTCAAGGCTATCGACCGCTTTGACCCCGAGCGCGGACTCGAGTTCACGACATTTGCCACGCCTACCATCCTGGGCGAGATCAAGCGTCACTTTCGCGACAAGGGCTGGAGCGTGCGCGTGCCGCGCCGTCTGCAGGAGCTTTCTGCCAAGGTTAACCAGGCTACCGACAAGCTTACCAACGAATTGCAGCGCTCGCCTAAGGTTGAAGAAATCGCTGAGTACCTGGGCGTGACCGTTGACGAGGTGCTGGAGGCCATGGAATCGTCTTCGGCCTATACCTCGGTACCCATCGAGGCTCCTGGCGCGTCCGATTCCGATGACGCCCCCTCGATTCTCGACCGCTATGCCGATGACGACAACGAGCTCGATTTTACCGATGACCGCCTGGTGATTGAGGAGGCCATTCGCGATTTTTCGCCGCGCGAGCGTGAGGTTATCGAGCTGCGCTTTGTGAAGGGCATGACCCAGATCGAGATCGCTAAGAAGTTGGGTATCTCGCAGGTGCAGGTTTCGCGCCTGCTGCGCCGTACCCTTAAGAAGATACAGGACAAGATCGACCCCGACGGAGTGATGGTTCGTTCATGATTGAGCACCCCCAACAAACCGACCGCACGCTGCGCGATACTCGTATTCTGACGCTTCGCATTTGGGCTGTCGTCGGCTGCATTGTCATCGCAGCCGTCATCTTTAACCTTATGGGTATCCTGGCGCCGGTTATCGAGTTTCTCGCTGTCGGTTCCATCATCGCTTTTGTGATGTCGCCGATCACTAACTGGCTCGAGCATCACGGCGTCGGTCGTGGCATCGGTTCGCTCATCGCGCTGATCGTGGTTGTGGCAGTGCTCGTCGGCGTCGTCTGCATCCTGTCGCCTATTTTGCTCGGTCAGATTATGGAAGTCCTGAGCCGTCTGCCTGAGCAGCTTCGCGTTGCGGGCGGTGATCTCAACGAGATGATTTCGCACGCTAAGACGCTCAACAACACGCCGCTCAAGGAGTACTTGGACGATAATCTGTCCTCGCTGGTTACTGTGGCGTCCAAGTACGTATCGCAAATCGCCGCTGAGCTCGGTCGCGGCGTGTTCCCGCTTATTACCAACACGGCCTCGCAGCTGTTCGTAATCTTCCTGGGTTTGGTGCTTGCCTACTGGCTTGCCTGCGATTATCCCCGTATGCACCACGAGGTCTGTACCATCATCGGACAGGAAAAAGAGACCTCGTACCGCTTTATGGTCGCGATTCTTTCGCGCTCGGTCGGCGGTTATATGCGCGGCATGGTCGTTACGTCCATCTGCGGTGGCATCCTCGCCTTTATCGGCTTTACGCTCATTGGCCATCCCTACTCGGCACTCATGGCCATCTTTACCGGCATCATGCACTTGGTCCCGGTTGTCGGTCCCTGGGTAAGCGCGGCGATCGCCACGGTGCTCGGCTTTATGTTCAGCCCCATGCTGGCGTTGTGGACGCTCGTTGTGACCATGGTGGCCCAAAACGTCACCGATAACGTCATTTCCCCCAAGGTCATGCAGAGTTCGGTGCAGGTGCATCCCATCATGAGCCTGACGGCCCTCGTTATTGGTTCGGCACTCATGGGTCCCATCGGCATGGTCATCGCCATTCCGCTGTGCGCGGCCCTCAAGGGCATTTTCGTCTACTACTTTGAGAACGAGACCGGTCGCCAGCTCGTGGCATACGACGGCGCTGTATTTAAGGGCACGCCATATCGCGATGCCGATGGCAACCCGGTCGCCGCCTACGACGCGCTTGTAGACGATACGTTCATTTACGAGTCCGAGCTCATCGGCAACGAGACCGCGCCCGAGGCCCAGGCGATGCCCAAGCCCGAGCTCGAGAATCCCTGGATCAAGCTCTCGGGCCTGCAGCCCGATGCGACGAGCTTTTTCAAGAATCCCTTCGCCAAGGACGATGACTCCAACTCGGACGACGATACCAAAACCGGCATCGACGGCTCCATGGACGATTCGGATTCCAGATAGGCACCGCTAGCGTTTCTTGAAGTTGTAAATGACAAGAAACGCGAGCAAAGCGATTGATAAGGGGCCGGCTACATAGAAAAAGAGAACGTCAATTGCGCGTAGAGTGTAATAAGCTTTATCGCCGGACATTACTGCATACAATACGTAGCCAAATGTTGGTTGGTTTGCGTACCAGCAGGAGAAAGCCAAAAGCGCTAAAAGTACTACAACCAGAAGTGCATTCAGGACAAATCGTTTGCTTTTCATCGATCGCTCCTTCCGGGTGAATCTTATATGTAATTCTATAGTAGCCTTTTTCAAAGCATCGCATGCTCCTAAATAACGTGCACTTTCGCTGTAGGGTCGGCTTTATGTCGGCCCTCTTTTTTGCACTTGCGCGGCGGGATGGTAATATCGTTACGTTTGAACTGTTTCGATGTGAAACCGAGGAGATTCCCTCTATGAGTGCTGACTACCCGTCAATGACAACGGCCGAGATCCGCTCCAAGTTCCTCAACTTCTTTGAGGAGCGCGGTCTTAAGCTCTATCCTTCTTCGTCCCTTGTTCCCGACGACCCCTCGCTACTGCTTGCCAACGCCGGCATGAACCAGTTTAAGGAGTACTACCAGGGCAAGAAGACCATGAAGGAAATCGGCGCGATCTCCTGCCAGAAGTGCGTCCGCACCAACGACATCGACTGCATCGGCGAGGACGGCCGTCACCTGTCGTTCTTCGAGATGCTCGGTGACTTCTCCTTTGGCGGCGTCTCCAAGCAGCAGGCTTGCGCTTGGGCCTTCGAGCTCATCACCAAGGAGTTCAAGCTGCCGCTCGATCGCCTGTACTTTACCGTCTTTACCGAGGACGACGAGACCCACGACGTGTGGCGTTCTCTGGGCGTTGCCGAGGACCACATCTCCCGCCTGGGCGAGGACGACAACTTCTGGGCCGCCGGCCCCACCGGCCCCTGCGGTCCGTGCTCCGAGATCTACTTTGACATGGGCGAGGAGGTCGGTTGCGGCAGCCCCGACTGCAAGCCCGGCTGCGACTGCGACCGCTTCCTTGAGTTCTGGAACCTCGTGTTTACCCAGTACGACCGCCAGGAGGACGGCTCCATGCCGGAGCTGCCGCACCGCAACCTCGATACGGGCATGGGCCTGGAGCGCATGGCCGCTATCATGCAGCACAAGACCGCCAATTACGACGGCGATCTGATGCAGCATCTCATCAAGCTGGGCGAGGAGATCAGCGGCAAGACCTATGACGCCGACGATTACTCCGGTGCCAGCCGCTCGCTGCGCATCATCGCCGACCATTCCCGTGCCGTCGACTTTATGATCTCGGACGGCATCCTTCCCGGTAACGAGGGTCGCGAGTACGTCCTTCGTCGCCTGCTCCGCCGTGCCGTGTTCCACGGCCGCCTGCTGGGCATCGAGGGCGCCTTCCTGACCAAGTTCATCGACGAGGTCAACGCTCAGATGGGCGAGGCCTATCCCGAGCTGCTCAAGAACGTCGCGCTCGTTAAGGGTATCGTCGCTTCCGAGGAGGAGCGCTTCTCCACGACGCTCGACAACGGTCGCGTCTACCTGGACGAGGCCCTGGCAG
>CABQNF010000102.1 GCA_902465465.1 uncultured Collinsella sp.
TTCCGGACGTCAGCGTAATCTCAAATCCCGTTAGTCAACTCATGAGCAAGCCACCTGAGACTACTCATTTCTCCTACTGGCAATGATGACCTGCGACCTGCAGTTTTGCAAACTGTTTGAAAGCCACCTGCGTTGATTCACTTCCTATTGCAGCTGGCGTCTTGCACGCGAAAAGGCATTTGAGTTTCAAAACGGGCGTTTCGGCGCTATCGAGCCTTCAAAGGCATCCCGCCGCGCCCTTTGGGACTAAAACAAAAACTCAAAGCCCTGAGTTCGAAAATAGTTTTTGGAGTTGTCCCGACTTTTGTCACCGAAGCCGACGAAACGCGACAGGGTGTCACCTGGCGGCACTCGATTCGAGACGGCACCGAAAACTGGATGCAACCGGAATGACGGGACGGCAGAACCGAAGCCATCGAGTAGCGATAGAAAAAGGCCCGGGTGCCGTGGGGCATCCGGGCCTTTGCTAGCAACTTAATGTTGCGGGCAGCTTAGAACTTGTGGCCGCACTTCTTGCAGACGCGCAGCTTGTTCTTGCCGTCCTTCTCGTGACCGACGCGGGTAACCTTACCGCACTCGGGGCAAACGAGATTGACGTTGGAGGCGTCGATGGGAGCCTCCTGCGAAACGATACCGCCCTGCTGGTTGGCAGCGTTGGGCTTGACGGCCTTCTTGACGACCGAAACGCCCTCGACAACGACCTTGTTCTCGGCGGGGAGAGCACGCAGGACAACGCCCTGCTTGCCGCGATCCTTACCAGAGAGAACCTGGACCTTATCGCCCTTCTTGATATACATATATCTCCCCTAACTACAGGGTCTCGGGAGCGAGCGAGACGATCTTCATGTACTTCTTGTCACGAAGCTCGCGAGCGACAGGCCCGAAGATACGGGTGCCGACGGGCGAACCATCGTTGTTGATGACAACGCAGGCGTTCTCATCAAAGCGAATGTAGGAGCCATCCTTGCGGCGGATCTCCTTAACGGTGCGAACGACGACGCAACGGACAACGTCCTTCTTCTTGACGTTGGCGCCAGGGGTAGCCTCCTGGACAGCACCGATGAACACATCGCCGATGCCTGCATAACGACGCTTGGAACCGCCAAGCACCTTGATGCAGCGAATCTTGCGAGCGCCGGAGTTGTCGGCGACGTTCAGCATGGTTTGCATCTGAATCATGGTAGATGTTCCTCCGAACTAAGAACCGAAGAGAGGTGCGCTGCCTTTATACGGCCTGTGGTATGCAAGCCAGGCATACGCACATCTTCGGAAACGTACAAGTCGTAAGAGCGACTGCTTATTTAGCGCGCTCGACGACCTCGATGAGGCGCCAACGCTTCATCTTGGACATAGGACGGGTCTCCATAACGCGGACGGTGTCGCCCACGCCAGCCGTGCACTCCTCGTCGTGAGCGTGCAGCTTCTTGGAGCTGGTCATCATCTTGCCGTACTTGGGGTGACGCTTGCGCTCGGTGATGGTGACAACAATGGTCTTGGCACCGGAGACGGAGGTAACGACACCCGTACGGACCTTACGCGAGTTACGCGAATCAGTCATGTTCTCTCCTTAGGTCCTACTCGGCGACAGCGGACTTCTCCGCTGCGATCTCGCGGGCGCGCTGCTCCGTGAGGACGCGAGCGATGTCCTTCTTCACGGTGTTGACGCGAGCGGTGTTGTCCAGCTGGCTGGTGGCCATCTGGAAACGAAGGTTAAAGAGCTCGGCGCGCATTTCCTTCAGCTTCTCAACGAGCTGAGCGTCCGAGAGCTCACGAATCTCTGCGGGCTTCATTAGTTCTCCTCCTTGGCGGCGGCGGCGTCCTCAGCAGCCCACTTGGCCTCGAGAGCGGCCTCCTCAGCCATCTCCTTCTCGATGCGCTGCTCAGCGTTCTTGGCAGCAACAATCTTGGTCTTGATGGGAAGCTTGTGCTGTGCAAGACGCAGAGCCTCGCGAGCGACCTCCTCGGGCACGCCCTTGACCTCGAACATGATGCGGCCGGGCTTGACGACGGCCACCCACTCCTCGGGATTACCCTTACCAGAACCCATGCGAGTCTCGGCAGGCTTCTTGGTGATGGGCTTATCGGGGAAGATCGTGATGTAGACACGACCGCCACGCTTCATGTAGCGGGTCATGGCAATACGAGCGGCCTCGATCTGACGGTTGGTGATCCAATGGGCCTCGAGAGCCTGGATACCAAACTCGCCGAAATGCAGCTCGGTATTACCCTTGGCCTGGCCCTTCATGGAGCCACGCTGCACCTTGCGGTGAAGAATACGCTTAGGGGCAAGCACTACTGACCCCTCCTCTCGGAGTTACGACGACGAGGACGGGAAGAGCCCTCGAGTGCAGGGTTGGGAACAGGCTGGCCCGGGAGCTTCTCGCCCAGGTAGATCCAGACCTTCACGCCGCAAGCGCCCATGGTGGTGCTGGCGACAGCCGTGCCGTAGTCGATCTTGGCACGAAGGGTGTGCAGAGGCACGCGACCCTCGCGGTACCACTCACGACGGCCCATCTCGGCACCGCCGAGACGACCGGAGCACTGGATACGGATGCCCTTAGCGCCGGCCTTGCGGGCGGACTGGACAGCCTTGCGCATAGCGCGACGGAAGGCAACGCGGCCCTCGAGCTGCTCGGCGATAGACTGAGCAACGAGGTTGGCGTCGAGCTCGGGGCGCTTGATCTCGACAACGTCAACGGAGAGCTGGCCCTTGGAGACACCAGCGACCTTCTCGAGCTCGGTGCGGAGGGTATCGATCTCGGCACCCTTCTTACCGATGACAACGCCGGGGCGAGCGGTGAGGATGATGACCTTCACCTTGTCGCCAGCGCGCTCGATCTCGACGCGGGAGACAGCTGCGCGGGAAAGACGCTTCTCGAGGTACTTGCGGATCTCGAGATCGTTACCGAGGGTCTTAGCGTAATCCTTCTCTGCGAACCAGCGGGAGCGCCAGTTCTCGGTGATGCCAAGACGGAAGCCGGTGGGGTAGACTTTCTGACCCATACAGCTTTACGCCTCCTTTCGAGGAGCAACGACGACGGTGATGTGGGAAGTACGCTTCAGAATGCGAGAAGCGGAACCCTTGGCGCGGGGACGGATGCGCTTAAGCGTCGGACCCTCGTCAACATAGGCAGCGGCGACAACCAGGTTGTCGGCACGCAGACCGTTGTTGTTCTCGGCGTTCGCAACGGCGGAACGGAGAACCTTCTCGACATCCACGGCGACGGCGCGGTCGCAAAAGTGGAGGATGTCGAAGGCCTGAGCGACAGGCTTGCGGCGGATCAGATCGACCACCAGGCGGGCCTTGCTGGGGGAAACACGCACGTACTTAGCGACGGCGCGAACCTCGGTGGCCTCAGTTTCAATAGACTTAGTTGCCATTTACGGTTAACCCCCTATTTGGCCTTGTGGCCACGGAACGTACGAGTCGGCGCGAACTCGCCGAGCTTGTGACCAACCATGGACTCGGTAACATACACGGGCACATGCTTGCGGCCGTCGTGGACGGCGATGGTGTGACCAACCATCTCGGGGAAGATGGTGGACGCGCGGGACCAGGTCTTCACGACGTCCTTCTTGCCAGCCTCGTTCATCGCGGTGATACGCGAGAGAAGGCGAGTCTCCACGAACGGGCCCTTTTTGAGACTTCTGCTCATAAGTGCTTTCTCCTAAAACTCGGTATCCGAAATTACTTCTTACGGCGACGAATGATGTGCTGGTTCGAGACCTTCTTCTTCTTGCGCGTACGAAGGCCCTTCGTCGGCTTACCCCAGGGGGTAACGGAGGGACGACCAGAGGTGTGGTTCTTGCCCTCGCCACCGCCGTGCGGGTGGTCGACAGGGTTCATGACGGTACCGCGGACGGTCGGGCGCACGTTCATGTGACGCTTACGGCCGGCCTTGCCGATGACGATGTTGGAGTGATCGGCGTTGCCGACCTCACCGACGGTGGCGCGGCAGGTAACGAGGATGCGGCGCATCTCGGAGGAAGGCATACGGACGATGGCGTACTTGCCCTCCTTACCCATCAGCTGGCAGGAGTTACCGGCGGAACGGGCGATAGCAGCGCCCTTGCCCGGCTGGAACTCGACGGCGTGGATGAGCGTACCGACGGGGATGTCGGCGAGGGGCAGAGCGTTGCCCGGCTTGATGTCGGCGTCAGAACCGGACATGATGGTCTGACCGACCTCGAGGCCCTTGGGGGCCAGGATGTAGCGCTTCTCACCGTCAGCGTAGTGCAGCAGAGCGATGCGAGCGGAACGGTTCGGATCGTACTCGATCGTGGCAACCTTGGCGGGCACGCCGTCCTTGTTGCGCTTGAAGTCGATCACGCGGTAACGACGCTTCACGCCGCCGCCCTGGTGGCGGGTGGTGATGCGGCCGTTGTTGTTACGACCGGCCTTCTTGGGCAGGGGCTCGAGAAGAGACTTCTCGGGCTTGGTGCAGGTAATCTCGGAGAAGTCGGAGATCGTCTGCCAACGCCTACCAGCGGAGGTCGGCTTAAGGTGCTTTACAGCCATTACAATCCCTTTCAATAGGAATCCGTTAGCCATCGCAGACAGGGATTCGAGGTTCTGCCTCGGGTGCGATGACACCGGACGTATACACGGTTCCGGGCGTGTCCATTTTATACGCCCAAAACCTTGAGCTCCCGCCTCCCCTATTTGGGAGGCATGAGCTCACTCAACAGCAGCGAGTCTTAGGCCTGGTTGCCAAAGACCTCGATGGTGTCGCCCTCGGCCAGCGTGACGATGGCCTTCTTCCAAGAACGGGTCTTGCCGGCGACATAGCGCACGCGCTTGGTCTTGGGCTTGACCGTCAGGGTGTTCACGCGAACGACCTTGACGCCGAAGATCTCCTCGACAGCGTCCTTGATCTGATACTTGTTAGCATCCTTGGCGACCTCGAACGTGTACTTGTTCAGCTCCATGCCGGAGAAGGAACGCTCGGACACGATCGGACGGATGATGATCTCGTGGGCGGTCATTTATGCAAGCACCTCCCC
>CABQNF010000103.1 GCA_902465465.1 uncultured Collinsella sp.
AGGCGGCGCGCGATGACGTGTTTGCCGGCTTGGCTTCGGGCCGCACCGGCATCGTGCTCACGACGCCCGAGTTCCTGTCCATTCACCGCGACCGCTTTGCGCGTTCGGGGCGCATCGGTTTTGTCGTTATCGATGAGGCGCATCATGCCGGTCTTGCCAAGGGCGGCGACCGCAGCGCCTATCTCGACATGCCCGATATCCTCAAAGCCTTGGGCGACCCGGTCGTTATGGCTGCGACGGCCACCGCAACGGCTCCGGTTGTGGCCGAGCTCGCCCGCGTACTACCGATTACCCGCACGGTGCGCGAGAACTTGCAGCTCGAGGATGACCGAGATCTTGCGAGCCGCGAGAACCGCCTGGTGTCAATCGTGGCGACGGGGGAAAAGACCGTCATCTACGTCAATTCGCGCGACCAGTCCGTGGCGCTCGCCAAGACGTTGCGCAAGCGTGTGCCCGATTGCGCAACCCATATCGCGTTCTATAACGCGGGGCTTGCGCGTTCTGATCGCCGTCGCGTGGAGGAAGCATTCCGAGACGGAAGCCTCAGCTGCATCGTCTCGACATCTGCCTTTGGCGAGGGCGTCAACCTGCCCGATATCCGCCATGTCGTGCTCTATCACATGCCGTTTGGCGGCATTGAGTTTAACCAGATGAGCGGCCGCGCCGGTCGCGATGGCCAGCCCGCCGTGATCCATCTGCTCTATTCGTCGCGCGACGCCCGCATTAACGAGCGCCTGCTCGACTGCTATGCGCCCGAGCGCGACGAGCTCGTCACGCTCTATCGCGCGCTGCAGACCATGTGGCGCTCCAACCGCGGCAAGACGGGGGACGATTCCTTTAGCGCGAGCGATATCGACATTGCGCAGATGTGTCTTGCCATCGATGCCCGCACGCCGGTCGACGAGCGCTCGGTGGAAAGCGGCCTGGGAATCTTCGAAGAACTCGGTTTCTGCCGCGTTTCGGGGTTTGACGATACGCGTCGCATCGCGATGGCGGAAAACCCCGGTCGCGTGCAATTAAGCAGGTCAATTCGCTATTTGGAGGGCTTGCGCTCGCGCATGGAGTTCACGGCTTTTCGGAGTTGGGCACTCGATTCGTGCGCTTCTGATATGCTAGCCAAAGTTAACCGCCCGATCGTACCGCGGGCCTAGGGGAAGGGGACCTCGATGGACGCCGCAGCCCGTACCGCCCATGATTCCACCCTCCAGCCGTTTTCGGAGATGGAGCACTATAAGCATGCCGATGAGCTGCCGCCCGAGATTATGGCGGATAGCTACGACAAGCTGGAGCGTCTGTGCCTCAAATATATGAACGCGGACGACTTCTCCAAGGTGGAGCAGGCCTACTGCTTTGCTGCCGAGAAGCACTGCAACCAAAAGCGGCGCTCGGGCGAGATGTACATTAACCATCCCGTCGAGGTAGCTATCATTCTGGCCGACCTCAAGATGGACTGCGATGTGGTGTGCGCCGCGCTGTTGCACGATACCGTCGAGGATACCGAGACCTCGCTTACCGATGTTTCCGGCCTGTTTGGCGATACGGTGGCCGAGCTCGTCGATGGCGTGACCAAGCTCACCAACATCGAAGTCGACAGCATGGACGAGAAGCAGGCCCTCACGCTGCGCAAGATGTTCCTTGCCATGTCCAAGGACATCCGCGTCATCATCGTCAAACTCGCCGACCGCCTGCATAACATGCGCACGCTTGCCGCCCTGCGCGAGGACCGCCGTCTGTTTAAGGCGCGCGAGACCATGGACGTATACGCGCCTCTGGCCGACCGCCTGGGCATGAGCTCTATCAAGTGGGAGCTCGAGGACCTGTCCTTCTTCTACTTGGAGCCCGATGCCTACCAGCGCATCGCGCGCATGGTAGCCGAGTCGCGCGAGGTTCGCGAGCGTTATCTGGCCGAGACCATCAAGACGCTCACCGATGAGCTCAATCGCATTGGTCTTGAGGGCTTTCAGATCAACGGTCGTTCCAAGCACTATTGGTCCATCTATCAAAAGATGAAGCGCAAGGGCAAGGAGTTCTCCGAGATTTACGACCTGGTGGCGCTGCGCGTCATCACTCATTCGGTGCGCGATTGCTATTCCACGCTTGGTGCCGTGCATACCTTGTGGCATCCCATGCCCGGTCGCTTTAAAGACTATATCGCCATGCCCAAGGTCAATAACTACCAGTCGCTCCATACGACGGTTATCGGCCCCACGGCCCGCCCGCTCGAGATTCAGATTCGAACCTATGAGATGCACGAGCAGGCCGAGTACGGCATTGCCGCCCACTGGCTCTATAAGAAGTCGGGCGGATCGTCTGCGTCTAAGACCAATGATGCCCAGCGTCTAGACGACCAGATTAACTGGCTCAAGCATTCACTCGATTGGGCGGCGTCTGACGAGATCACCGATGCCAAGGAATACTTGCACTCGCTGAAGGTCGACTTGTTTGACCAGGAGATTTTTGTCTTTACGCCCAAGGGCGAGGTCATGGCGCTTCGTGCCGGCTCTACACCGCTCGACTTTGCCTACGCCGTTCATACCGAGGTCGGTAACCACTGTGTCGGCGCCAAGATCAACGGTGCGGTGGCGCCGCTCACGCACGAGATCAAGACGGGTGACCGTGTCGAGATCCTGACCAACAAGAGCTCTAAGCCGTCGCGCGATTGGCTCAAGATCGTCAAGACGCCTTCGGCCAAGTCAAAGATTCGCCGTTACTTCGCCGCCGCGACCAAAGACGATGACGCTGCTGCCGGCCGCGATATACTGGCTAAGGACCTGCGCAAGCGCGGGTATGGCATCTCTACGCCGCGATCCACGCGTGCGCTCAACGCCGTGGCGGAGCAGTTTAACTTCAAGCAGCTCGAGGACCTTTTTGCAGCCGTTGGCGCGGGCAAGGTCGCCCCGCGCGCTGTGGGCAATAAGGTCGAGCAAATCTTGGACCCCAAGCCCGAGGAACAGCTCACCAAGGCCGAGGCTATCGCCGAGGTCGTCAAGCAGCCTGCCCGCGGCTCCAACCGCAAGCCGCAAAAGCGCGGCAAGAGCGCGAGCAACGGCATTATCGTCAAGGGCGAGAGCAACAGCGGTCTGCTGGTCCGTCTGGCGCATTGCTGCAATCCGGTGACGGGCGACGATATCGTCGGCTTCATCACGCGCGGCCGAGGTGTCTCGGTGCATCGTGCCAACTGCCCCAACGTCAAGGGCCTCATGGAGCACCCCGAGCGCATGATTGACGTAGAGTGGGATGGTGCTGCCGATACGCTTTTCCAGGTCGAGATTGTGGTCGAGTGCCTGGATCGTATGGGCCTGCTCAAGGACGTCACCATCGCCATTGGCGATGCAGGCGGCAATATCCTTTCCGCCGCCACCTCGACCAACCGCGAGGGCATTGCGACCCTGCGTTTTATGGTCGAGATCTCGGACGCGAGTGGTCTGGATCCGCTGCTGGCATCGATTAGCAGCGTCGACTCGGTCTACGATGCACGCCGTTTGATGCCTGGCGAGGGTGGGGCTCAGCTCAAGCGTCGCGTATAGGCGTGACGAGCGCGCGACAGTAATGATATTGGTTACGTTCGGGGCATCGTTTGATGCCTCGACGTTTATAGAAGGAGGGCGCACGCATGGACGCTGCGGCTTTGGACTTAACCCCTCGGGGTACGGCTTCGATTGAGGTGCTTGTAAACGGGCCCATCCAGACCAACAGTTACGTCGTTATTTCGAGTGGCGAATGCTTGATTATCGATCCCGCTTGGGAAGGCGAAAACCTCGTTGCGCACATCCGAGCCGAACACCCTGGCGTGCATGTGCTCGGTTCCGTCTGCACGCACGGTCATGCCGACCATGTTGGCGGTGTAGCCGGAGTTCGGGCCGCCGTTGGCGCTGACGCCTTGTACGAGCTGTGTGTTAAGGATGCGACTGTGCCGCATGCGAATATAGAGGAGCAGCGAGTGATGTGGGGCATCGAGACGCCCGATCCGGGCGAGCCGACGCGGCTGCTTGCCGAGGGCGATACCATTGAGCTAGGCGACATTTGCCTGCAGGTTATCGAGGCGCCCGGGCATACGCCGGGTGGCATTGTCTTGTTTGCTGCCACCGAGCAGGGGAACATTGCCTTTGTGGGCGATACACTATTCCCGGGCAGCCACGGCCGTACCGACCTTTCCGGCGGAGACGAGGCGGCGATTCTGCGCTCGCTCTCCAAGCTCGCCCGGCTTCTCCCGCCCGATACCGTTTGCCTAACCGGCCATGGCGATTCGACCACTGTGGCACGCGAGCTTATGCAGAACCCTTTCATGCAGATGTAGCTTTGCAGTCAGCTTCTGAAGCATGAGAAGCGTCCAAACGTCAAGATATTTTCCCCAACGGGTCGATTCCGTAGGGCAAACGGTCAAAAAAAGTCTGTTTGGACGATATTCGTGAACAAACGAACGTTTATGCTCGGATACGCCGTGGTAAAATCACAGGCGTTATCGGAGCAACCTTACAGGAGGTTTCTTTTATGCTCGTCAACGCAGCAGACATGCTCAAGAAGGCCGAGGCCGGCAAGTACGGTCTCGGTGCCTTCAACACCAACAACCTCGAGTGGACCCTGGCTATTCTCCAGGCCGCCGAGGAGGCCAAGTCTCCGCTGATCCTTCAGTGCACCGCTGGTGCCGCTAAGTGGATGGGCGGTTTCAAGGTCTGCGCCGACATGGTCAAGGCTGCCGTCGAGGCCACGGGCGTTACCGTTCCCGTCGCCCTTCACCTCGATCACGGTTCTTACGAGGACTGCTTCAAGTGCATCGAGGCCGGCTTCACGTCCATCATGTATGACGGCTCTCACGAGGAGACCTTCCAGCTTAACCTTGACCGCACCAAGGAGCTCGTTGAGCTTGCCCACTCCAAGGGCATGTCCATCGAGGCCGAGGTCGGCGGCATCGGCGGCACCGAGGACGGCGTGACCTCCAGCGGCGAGCTCGCTGATCCTGCTGAGTGCAAGCAGATCGCTGACC
>CABQNF010000104.1 GCA_902465465.1 uncultured Collinsella sp.
CCGTACCGATCGGCCTCTTTGCCGCCTTTGCCGCGGCCCACATTGCCGTGCGCATCTTGGCGCCCGGTGCCGACCCCGCCATCCTGCCCATCGTATTTATACTTTCGGGCATCGGCATCACGTTCGTGACGCGTCTCGCCCCCGCTCTCGCCATCTCACAGCTCATCATCCTGTTTGTCTCGGTGGCCCTGATGGTGGGAACGCTCGCGTTGGTTAAGAACCTCGACGTGGTCATGCGCTACAAGTACACCTTTGGCATCATCGGCATCATTCTGCTGATGCTGCCTATCTTTATCGGCACCACGATCTCGGGCTCCAAGCTGTGGATTCGCATCGCGGGCTTTACCATCCAGCCTGGCGAGTTCGCCAAGGTCTTTATCGTCCTGTTCCTGGCCGGCTACTTGGCCGAGAACCGCGAGTTGCTCTCCATCTCCAACCGCAAGATCCTGGGCTTTAAGATCCCTCGCCTGCGACTGCTGCTGCCGCTGTTTGCCGTGTGGGGCGTGTGCCTGCTCGTCGTCGTCTTCGAACGCGACCTGGGTTCGGCCGTGCTGTTCTACACCATCTTCTTGCTGATGCTCTACGTTGCCACGGGACGATTCTCGTATGTCGTTATCGGTCTTGCGCTCTTGGCCGTTGGAGCCGTGGGCGCCTACAAGTTCCTGTCGCACGTTCAGGTGCGTTTCCAGGTTTGGGTCGATCCGTTTAAGGACGCCCAGGGCCAGGGCTACCAGATCGTCCAGTCGCTCTTCTCGCTTGCCGATGGCGGTCTGGTCGGTGTTGGCATCGGCAACGGCATGGCCAACAACATCCCTGTCGTCGAGTCCGACTTTATCTTCTCGGCTATCGGCGAGGAGATGGGCCTTTTGGGCGGCGGCGCCGTGCTCATCCTGTTTATGCTCTTTGCCGTGCGTGGCCTCACCACGGCTGCCCGCGCTAAATCCGACCTCGCTGCCTTTAGCGCCACGGGCCTTACGGCCGCCATCAGCTTCCAGGCCTTCTTGATCGTTGGCGGCGTAACCCGCCTGATTCCGCTGACCGGCATCACCCTGCCCTTTATGAGTCAGGGCGGCTCCTCGCTGCTGGCGAGCTTTATCATCGTCGCGCTCCTGCTGCGCGCCGGTGACGAGGCTACCGGACGCGAGGCCGAGCTTACCGGCACCGGCACCATGGCCGCCATCACCGATGATCAGGTCGCATCTGCCGCCGCCCCGACGGGCACGCGCTTTGCCTCCTCGTCTTCCTACGGCAGCGGCAGCCATTCCGTCGGCTCGCGCATGCGTCGTCGCCTGCTCGACACGCCTGAATCCGGTGTGCTCGGCCGCGTTGCGCTTGCCAACCGTTTAACTCGTGCGGTGCTCGCCTTTACGGCGCTGTTCGCCATCCTTATCGGCAACCTCACCTATGTCCAGGTCATCAAGGCCAAGGACTATCAGGACATGCCGACCAACAACCACACCATCGCCCGCTCCAAGTACATCCAGCGCGGTTCCATCATCACGTCCGACGGCGTGACGCTGGCCGAGTCGCTGCAGCAGGAGGACGGCACCTACGTACGCTCCTACCCCAACGGTAACCTGGCAGCGCACGTGGTTGGCTATGTGAGCCAGCAGTATGGCACCACCGCCATCGAGAGCGTCATGAACGACACGCTCACCGGCTCTAAGGATTACTCCAGCTGGAACAACGCCATCGCGTCGCTCGCGGGCCAGACCCAGCCGGGCAACACCGCCAAGCTCACCATCGACTCGCGTATCCAGACGGCGGCCGAGCAGGCGCTCAAGGGCTTTAAGGGCGCTGTAGTGGTCATCGACCCGCGTACCGGCGCGGTGCTCGCATGTGCCAGCTCGCCCACCTACGACAACACCAACATCGATGCCCTGTTGCAGACGGGCGGCGGCGAGGACGGCTCCATGTACAATCGCGCCATGGACGCGCTGTACACGCCGGGCTCAACGTTTAAGGTCGTTACGCTTTCCGCGGCACTCGAGACCGGTACCGCCAGCCTTACCAGCACCTACCAGGCGCCCGGCTCCATGGATATCGGCAACGCGCCGGTCACCAATTACGCCAACGAGAGCTACGGTACCATCAGCCTGCAACAGGCCTTTGCCGTGTCGTCCAACGTCGTCTTTGGCCAGGTGGCCAACGAGATCGGCGCCAACTCGCTCGTCCAGTTTGCCAACGCCTTTGGTTACGGCCAAAAGCTCGGCCAGGACCTGACCACCGCTGCTTCCATCATGGCCGACCCCTCGCTCATGACCGAGTGGGAGACCGCCTGGGCAGGCGCCGGCCAGCCTGTCGGCATGGACCACACGCCAGGTCCGCAGACCACCGTCATGCAAAACTGCGTGATAGCGGCGGCCATCGCCAACAGCGGCGTGGTCATGGACCCGTTCTTCGTGGCCCAGGTGCTCGCCCCCGACGGAACCGTGGTCAAGACCACACAGTCCCGCTCGCTCGGCCAGGCCGTCAGCGCCACCACGGCCGATCAGGTCAAGCAGGCCATGCTCGCGGTTGTCCAGTCCGGCACCGGCACCGATGCCCAGATTCCGGGCGTCAAGGTCGCCGGCAAGACTGGATCGGCCGAGACCGGCGGCACCAACGTCAACTCTATGTTCGTTGGCTTTGCACCTTACGATTCACCCACGGTCGCCATCTCGGTGGCCTTGGAGGATTTCGACAAGCATGACGTCAAGGCCGCCAAGATCGCCGGTATCGTCCTGACCGCGGCGCTTGCCGCACAGGGAGCGTGATGCCCATGATCGAATCGGACACCCGAGGCGCGCCGCGGCCGAAGAGTTAGCGGCAACGCGCCACACGGCCCCAGCGGCCACATCGTAGGTACTACACACATCGTTGAGCGAATAGTTATGTTAGGAGCAGGAATGGAACAGAGGGTCCTCGGGGGAAGATACCTCCTCAAGGATAAGGTGGGAACGGGCGGCATGGCGACCGTCTACCGTGCACAGGACCAGGTCCTCGACCGCACGGTCGCCGTCAAGATCATGCTGCCGCAGTATGCCGGCGACGCAACCTTCGCCGCACGCTTTAAGCAGGAGGCCCAGGCAGCAGCCGGTCTCTCCTCCCCCTATATCGTGGGCGTCTACGATTGGGGCAAGGACGGCGACACCTATTACATCGTCATGGAGTACCTGCGCGGCACCGACCTTAAGAGCGGCATCAAGAGCCACGGCGCCCTCGACCCCAAGAAGGTCGCCCAGATCGGCTCGCAGATCAGCTCTGCGCTTTCGGTCGCCCACAAGCACGAGATCATCCACCGCGACATTAAGCCGCAGAACATCATGGTGCTGCCCGACGGCAACATCAAGGTGATGGACTTTGGCATCGCGCGTGCCAAGAACAGCCACCTCACGCAAGACAACAACGTGCTGGGAACCGCCCACTACGTCAGCCCCGAGCAGACCCGCGGTCAGGACCTCGGCCCCACCTCGGATATCTACTCGCTGGGCGTCGTGATGTACGAGTGCGCCACCGGCCGCGTTCCCTTTGACGGTGACGACGCCATCTCGGTCGCACTCAAGCAGGTCAACGAGCTGCCTATTCCGCCGAGCCAGATCAACTCCGGTGTCGACGCCGACCTTGAGCGCATCATCCTCAAGTGCATGGAGAAAGACCCGGCAAACCGCTTCCAGACCGCCGACGAGCTGCGTCAGGTGCTCAACAGCTACCTGTCGGGCCGTGCCGTCAACGTCTCGGAGCCCACGCGCATCATCGGTGCCCCCGGTGAGCTGGGCGCCACCAAGACTCGCGAGCTTTCCGATCAGACGCGCGCCATGGTGCGTCCCGTCTCGGGCGTGAGCGGCCAGAATACCACCCGTAGCTCGGTTTCGGGCTCCACCGGCTCCTACGAGGTCGAAAAGCCCAAATCCAACAAGAACAAGATCATCGCCGCCGTGGTGGCAGCCGTTGCCGTCATCTGCATCGTGGTGGCCTTTGCCACAGGACTCTTTGGCGGCGAGCAGGTCACCGTGCCCGATGTGCTGGGCAAGGACCAGCAGACTGCCGTCGAGCTGATCAAGGAAGCCGGCCTCGAGGTCGGCACCATCGACCAAAGCTACAACGACGATGTCGACGAGGGCAAGGTCGCCGAGCAGACGCCCAACGGCAACACCAAGAAGGCCAAGGGCACCAAGGTGAACCTGGTAATCTCCAAGGGTCCCAAGCCCTCCGAGAAGGTTGAGGTTCCCCGGCTTGTCGGCCTGACCAAGGACCAGGCCGAGGCCGCGCTGGCAAGCGTTGGCCTGAAGGGCAACGCCTCCGAGGAGGCCAACGAGGCCGATGAGGGCCAGGTCTTTGAGCAGGGCACCGAAGCCGGTAAGGAAGTCGCGAAGGGCACGACCATCTCGTACAAGGTCTCGAGCGGCCCGGATACCACGTCCGTCCCCGATCTGACCGACATGACCGAGGCCCAGGCGCGCAACGCCCTCGATATGGCAGGCTTTGGCGTCGACGTTAGCTACCAGGAGAACGACTCGGTTACCGAGGGCACCGTGATCAGCTGGAACCCCAGTGGCAAGCAGAAGCCCGGCGCCACGATTACCGTCGTCATTGCCAAGAAGTCCGGCAAGGCCAGTGTTCCGGGCAACCTGTACGGCAAGAGCATCTCCGCCGCCGTCACCGCGCTCAACAACGCCGGTTTCTATAACATCGGCTTCTGTGACCAGAACGGCAATCCCGTAAGCGGTAACGAGGATGCCACCGTTACGGGCGTCTCCCCCACCGGCAAGCAGTCCACCGACAGCACGATCACGCTAACAGTCGCACTTTCTGGCTCGGGCTCTGACTCTGGCTCGGGCACGGGTGACGATTCCGGTACGAACAACTAGTCGCCACCCCACCGCTCATCACGGCTTTCGCCGCAAACATATTCGCTCACAGGCGCCCGCTTGCTCCCCCAGCAAGCGGGCGCCTCGTTTTTGACATGGCATGAACCAGAAGAGCCCGGCACCG
>CABQNF010000105.1 GCA_902465465.1 uncultured Collinsella sp.
ATGCTCGACCTGCACGAGTGGGTCGTCGAGCGGTGTGCCATCGTCGTCGAGGGCGTGGGTGCAGATGTCGCTCACGAGCTCGGACAGTAGGTCGTCTTTGCTCTTAAAGAGGCCGTAGAATGTCGCGCGGCCTACGTGGGCGCGCGCGATGATGTCGCCGACGGTGATCTTGCCGTAGTCCTCTTCGCGTAGCAGCTCGGAGAACGCCGCGACGATCGCGGCGCGGCTTTTTTCTTTGCGGGCATCCATGGCTATGCATCCACGTGAACGAGCAGACAGCGGAGCGTGCCGGAGCAACCCTCGTAGGGGCGCTTGCCGGCGCCGTAGCCGACGGCTTCGATGTGGTAGCGTGAGGGCAGTTGGTCGGACGTACGCAGCGCGGTGACGATGGCGGCGCCCGTGGGCGTCACGAGCTCGCCAGCGACTGGTGCAGGCATGAGGGCGATATTGCCCGCCTGGCACAGGTTGACGACAGCGGGGACGGGAATGGGCATAAGGCCGTGGGCACAGTGGATGGTTCCGTGGCCCTCGGAGAGCGACTCGACAACGATGCCCTCAATACCCAGGTCATCGAGGCAGATGGCGACAGAGCAGACGTCGACGATGGAGTCGACGGCGCCCACCTCGTGGAACATGACGGTTTCGGGCGTTTTGCCGTGAGCCTTTGCCTCGGCATCAGCGAGTGCGGAAAAAATGGCGAGGGCACGACGCTTGGCACCATCGCTTAGCTGCGAGCCATCGATGATGGCGGTGACGTCCGCCAAAGAACGGTGGTGATGGTGATGGGCGTGATGATGGTCCTCATGGCCATGACCGTTGCCCTCATGGCCATGCTCGTGGCAGTGCTCGTGTTCGTGCTCGCCATGGCCATGATGGTGGTGCTCGTGCATATGCTCGGCAGCTGCTTCGTTGCCGTAGAGCCAGGCCATATCGTGATCGTGGTTCTCGAGCTCCTCTGCAAGCTGGACGTCGAAATCGCAGGCGTCGATGCCGTGCTTGTTTACGCGCGTAACGGCAATCTCAAAGCCGCCGACCGGAAGCGTGGCGAGCTGTTCGCGTAGGTGTTCCTCGCTGGCGCCCAGGTCGAGCAGGGCCGCGACGGTCATGTCGCCGCTGATGCCCGAGGTGCCGTCGATGATAAGCGTGTGCTGATGGTTGGACATGGGATGCTCCTTAACGGGCGCAGGGTGTGCCGGCGCTCAGATGATTGATAAGACTTGCCTGGTAGGCGGCACCAAAGCCGTTGTCGATATTGACGACCGAAACGCCGCTGGCGCAGGAGTTGAGCATGGCGAGCAGCGCGGCTACGCCGCCGAAGCTCGCGCCGTAGCCCACGCTGGTGGGAACGGCGATGACCGGGCAGCTCACCAGACCGCCGACGACGCTCGCCAGTGCGCCCTCCATGCCGGCGATGGCGATGACCACCTGTGCCTGAGCAAGTTCCTCGGCATGCGCGAGCAGGCGGTGCAGGCCGGCGACACCTACGTCGTAGAGGCGGTCGACCTCGTTGCCATAGAACTCGGCTGTCAATGCGGCTTCCTCGGCGACGGGCAGGTCGCTCGTGCCGGCGCCGGTAGGGGAGGGCTTGCCGCCCACGAGGGCGAGCTGTGCGTCCGGGACATATCCCAGGTCGATGTCGTTGACGAGAAGCTCAGCGGTGCGCGCGGCTTTTTCGGCATCCAAGCGCGTGACCAGGATGCGCTCCTGACCGGCATCGCGCAGCGCTTCGATAATGGCGGCAATCTGCTCAGCGGTTTTACCGGCACCGTAGACAACCTCGCCGGCCCCCTGGCGCACTCCGCGCGAAAGATCGAGCTGTGCAAAGCCCAAATCGGCGGTCGGAGCCGTCTGGATGCGCGTAAGGGCATCGGCAGGGGTGACTGATCCGCCGGCAACATCGCTCAGCAGCTGCTCTAGGTCTCGCTTATCCATATATGTTCCCTTCGACGGCGCAAAGTCTAGCACTCAAAGGGTATGTTTCCGAACACTAAGACAAAATTGTTCGGAAACTATAGGACAAACTGATTCAATTGTTAGACGGATCGGCTAGTCACGCAGGATGATGTCCATGGCGAGCATCAGGTTGCGCTCGTCGATGGCAAACGGGGCGGCATCGCGCGTCTTGGGCTTGGCGCAAAACGCGATGCCCGTGCCCGCGGCCTGAATCATGGGGATGTCGTTTGCCCCGTCGCCAATAGCGACCGTGTGGGCCATATCGACACCGCACTCAACCGCCCAGTCCAGCAGCTGGATGAGCTTGGACTCCTTGGTCACAATGTCTGCCGCCAGCTTACCGGTGAGCTTGCTGTCCACGACCTCCAGGCGGTTAGCCAGGCAAAAGTCGATACCCGCGGCGGCCACGATCTTATCGGCGACCTCGTGGAAGCCGCCGCTTACCACGCCGACCTTCCAGCCCTTGCTGTGCGCCGAGCGCACAAGCTCCAGCGCGCCGGGGGTAAACGTCACGCGCTCAAAGGTGCGCTCGAACACGCTCTCATCCAAGCCGGCAAGCAGCCCCACGCGCTCCTCGAGTGCCTGCTTAAAGTCCAGTTCGCCGCGCATGGCGCGCTCAGTGATCTTCGCCACTTGCTCGCCTACGCCGGCCTCCTCGCCCAACAGGTCGATGACCTCCTGGTTGATGAGCGTGGAGTCGATATCCATAACGATGAGGCGTGCAGTCATGGCGGGCCTTTCCGAGTGCAGTTGTATTGGGGCACATTGTCGCACGCGGCGCGCCTTGGCGACGGCCAGGCCGCGTCAATTGTTTCGTCTCCGTCAAGTCTTTGGGCAGGAGCCACTTTTTCGCGGCACATCGACGCGGGTGCGATAAGATAGAACGCCATGTCCGGCTGCGCGGTTTACGCAGGCTGGGCAAATCTGTACGACGCTGCCCGGAACGACACGGGGCGGCACAGATCCATAAAGGAGGATCACTGGTATGAGCCAGACCCGTCCCATTGACGAGCATTCCATGCACACCCGTACCTGCGGCGAGCTTCGCTTCGAGAACGTGGGCGAAGAGGTCACCCTCACCGGTTGGGTGAGCCGTCGCCGCGACCACGGTGGCCTTATTTTCTGCGACCTTCGCGACCGCGAGGGCATCACGCAGCTCACCTTCGACCCCGAGCACTCCGACGGCGATGCCTTTAAGATCGCCGAGACCATGCGTCCCGAGTGGCCCATCAAGATCCACGGCGTCGTGCGCTCCCGTGGCGAGGAGACCACCAACGCCAAGCTCGCGACCGGCGAGATCGAGGTCCTGACCGACCACGCCGAGGTGCTCAACACGTCTGTCACCCCGCCGTTCCAGATCGAGGACGGCATCGAGACCAGCGAGGACACCCGTCTGCGCTATCGCTATCTTGACCTCCGTCGTCCCGAGATGATGGCCAACCTCAAGCTGCGCTCCGACTTTACCTTTGCCATTCGCGAGGCGCTGCACAACCGTGAGTTCATGGAGGTCGAGACGCCCTCCCTGTTCAAGTCCACGCCCGAGGGCGCCCGCGACTTCATCGTCCCCAGCCGCATCCAGCCGGGCAACTTCTACGCCCTGCCGCAGTCCCCGCAGCTTCTGAAGCAGCTGCTCATGGTCGGTGGCGTCGAGCGCTACTACCAGGTTGCCAAGTGCTTCCGCGACGAGGACCTGCGTGCCGACCGTCAGCCCGAGTTCACCCAGGTCGATATCGAGATGTCCTTCGTGGACCAGAACGATGTCATGAGCGCGCTCGAAGAGGTTCTTGCCGATGCCTTCGGTCGCATGGGTGTCGAGATGCCCACGCCGCTGCGTCGCATGAACTACTGGGATGCCATGGACACCTATGGCTCCGACAAGCCCGATACCCGCTATGGCATGCACCTGGTCGACCTGACCGACATCTTTGCCAACTCCAAGTTCAAGGTCTTTGCGACCGCCGCAAATGAGGAGGGCTCTGTCGTCAAGGCCATCAACGCCAAGGGCGCCGGTGCCTGGGCACGTGCCAAGATCGATAAGCTTGCCGGCGTGGCCTCCACGTTTGGCGCCAAGGGTCTGGCGTGGATCGCTTTCCGCGAGGACGGCTCCATCAACAGCCCCATCGTCAAGTTCTTCTCGGACGAGGAGATGGCGGCTCTGCGCGAGCGCATGGATGTCGAGCCCGGCGACCTTGTGATGTTCGCCGCCGGCCCGCGCCTGCTTTCCGACGAGATCCTGGGTGGCATGCGTTCCCACATGGCCAACGCGCTTGAGATCAAGCGCGAGGGCCACGACTTCCTGTGGGTCGTCAACTTCCCGCTGTTCCACTGGGATGAGGACCGCAAGGCCTATGCCGCCGAGCATCAGCCCTTCACCCTGCCGACCGAGACCGACATCGCTAAGATCGAGGCCGACCCGTTGGCAGCCGGTTCTTGCACCTACGACTTTGTCATGGACGGCTTTGAGGCCGGCGGCGGCGGTATGCGTATCCACAACGCCGAGATGCAGATGTCCATGCTCAAGCTCCTGGGCTTTACCGAGGAGCGCGCCGAGTCTCAGTTCGGCTTCCTCATGGAGGCCCTCAAGTTTGGTGCGCCCCCGATGGGCGGTTTCGCTCTGGGCCTGGACCGCGTGTGCATGCTGCTCACCGGTTCCGACTCCATCCGTGACGTCATGGCGTTCCCCAAGACGGCCAGCGGCTCCGACCTCATGTCGGGCGCCCCGAGTGCCGTTAGCGGCGCCCAGCTCAAGGACGTCAGCCTGCGCCTGATGTAGGCAAGCGGCTACATATTGCCCGTAACGAGGGAAGGACGCGTGCCTTCCCTCGTTTTTTATGTCGTGACGTCATGGTTTGGAGGCTTGCCGTCGTGCGCCGGGAAACTACAACCCGGAATCTGCGTCCAGAAGGGGTCGCGCTTTCCCAAAGGGGGTCCTCTGGGAAAGCGCGACCCAGAATTCGGCAAAATAATGGGGCAGGCTTT